>JBJMIH010000015.1:0-9865 GCA_045806985.1 Mycobacteriales bacterium
AGGCCGGCCTGGACACCCAGCCGCGTCATGCCGATCGTGTGGTCGTGGAACCACAGGCCGGTGGCGCGCTGGTCGTTGGCGTAGTTGAAGATCGCGCTGCCGCGCGGCCACGACACGCCCGTCAGGCTCGCCGACTTGGCGGCGAACTGGTCGTAGAACGACCCGACCTGGGCGTGCCCGGACGGGATGTCGCGGGCCGCCGGGAGGAACCAGGCGTCGGGGTACCCGTCGGACTCCTCCGTGCTGTGCGCGCCGTGCAGGTGGGTGACGGTCGGCACCGGCCCGGTGTACGGGCTCGGCGTGCTGGAGAAGGTCGGCCTGCTGTCCCGGCCGGCCGTGCCGCCGGGCGGGTTCGCCCAGTGCAGGGTGGGGTCGACGGCGAGCGGGTGCGGCACGAAGTGCCCGTCCGAGGTCACCAGCCCGTTGACCCAACGGACCCGCACCGGCCGGCCAACCCTGGCCTCGATCGTGGGGCACGGCGTGTGGACGGTCGAGGAGTCGGTGGCGGAGCCGTAGCCGAACACGGTGGTGCCGGGCAGCCCCGGCGGCAGGATCTGCTGCGTGAACCGCCGCGCCACGACCGTGTACTGGTCCAGCCCGGACGCGGTCGAGGTGGGTGGCATCGCCGGCGGGATGAACAGCGACGTCACGTATTTGGGGATGGTGGTGGGGTCGAGGCTCCCGCCGGGCAGCGCCGCCTGGCCGGCGGCCAGCCGTATCCGGCGGCTGGCCCCCGAGGGGGAGAAGGCGACCTTCGCCAACGGGATCGACGCCGCCGCGAGGGCGCCGCCGGCGACACCGGCGCGCAGCACGTCGCGCCTCTTCAGCAATGACACGAGGGTCTCCCTTGTCTCCAGGTTCAGCGGAAGGCGACCGGCCTTCAGAGAACTGGATCCCGCATCCGCGGACCGGAGACAAGGAACGTAATTCCCGTAGTAGGACAAATATCCCGTAGTTAGGACAAAAGCTGCGTAGGCGAACTCGTGGGAGTGCTCAGATCTCGAACTCGGTGGCCACCGCGTGCAGCAGCTCCGCCATCTTGTGGGCGCTGCGCCGGTCCGGGTACCTGCCGCGGCGCAGGTCCGGCTGCACCTTCGCCTCCAGCAGCTTGATCATGTCATCGATCATGCCGTGCAGCTCATCAGGCTCCCGGCGGTGCCGGGCCACCAGCGAGGGCGGCGCGTCCAGGACGGTCAGCGTGAGCGCCTGCTGGCCCTTGCGGCCCTCGACCACCCCGAACTCCACCTTGGTCCCGGGCTTGAGCGTCGTCACGCCGCTCGGCAGCACGTCCTTGCGCACGAAGACGTCCCCGCCGTCGTCGCGAGTCAGGAAACCGAATCCCTTCTCGGCGTCGAACCACTTCACCTTGCCAGTGGGCACCGGACTCCCTCACTCACGCTTCGCTACGGTGATGACTTACTGGCCTACCGGCCTTCAAGGCTACGCGCTACCGGTAACGCCCGGGTTCGGCGAGCAACTCGTTCATCGACCCCGACCGGAACCCCCGCGGGTCGACCCGGACGGCCGGGAAGTCCTCCACAGCGTCCAGCAGGTCGGGGCGGTCGGCCAGCACCGGGACCAGCTCGCGGTCCACCTCGACCCTGGCGCCGTCCGGCCCGAGGTCGCGGACCCGCAGGTCGCGCACCTGGTATCCGGCCGAGGTCAGCGCGGCACGCAACGCCACCTCGGCTCTGTCGACCCTCGCCAGCCGGGCCGGCGTGATCCCGATGCCGTAGGCGATCCGGCTGGACAGGCAGGCGGCGGCCGGCTTGTCCCAGGTCACCAGCCCCCAGTGGCGGGACGCCGTGCGGACCTCGGCCTTGCTGAAGCCTGCGTCACGCAGCGGGCTGACCGCGCCGCGCTCCAAGGCCGCCCGGATGCCGGGCCGGAACCCGGCGCGCGCGTCGTCGGCGTTGGTGCCGGTCGCGACGGCGGCCATGGCGAGCTCGGCGGCGAGCGGGTGGAGCACGTCGAGCAGCTCCGACTTGCAGAAGTAGCACCGGTCGCCGGCGTTGGCGCGGTATCCGTCGCGGCTCATCTCGTCGGTGTGCGGGGCGTGGTGCGGCACGCCGAGGTCGCGGGCGAACGCGGCGGCGTCGGCCAGCTCGCTCGCGGCGAGGCTGGGCGACACGGCGGTCGCGGCGACGACGCTCTCCGGCCCGAGCGCACGTACGGCGGCGGCCAGCAGGAACGCCGAGTCCGCGCCGCCGGAGAACGCGACGAGCACGCTGCCGAGCGCGCGCAGCCTGCCGTCGAGGTCGGCGAGCTTCGCGGCGAGTTCAGCCTCCAGAGTCACCCCGGTCACCGCCCCAGCGTACGAGGCGCTGCCACCCCGGGTCGCGCGGGTTACCGGCCGGAATGCTCGTATTGCCACGCTGGCGGTTGTTGGGGCCAGAATGATCCGCATGCGGGAGAAGCTCATCGGGGCGGCGGCGACCGTGCTGTCCCTGGTGACCATCGGGGTCGTGCTGGTGCTGGCCCTGCGCATCCTGTTCACCGCCGTCTCGGTGAACGGGCACAGCGGCGTGGTGCAGTGGGTGACGCACGCCTCCGACCGGCTGGCGTGGGGCTTCAAGAACATCTTCACGCCGAAGAACCACAAGGCGGCGGTGCTGGCCAACTACGGGTCGGCCGCGCTGGTGTACCTGGTCGCCGGCCAGGTGCTGGTGAAGGTGCTGCGGCGGATGTGATCCGGCGAATCTGATCCCGCCGGGTCAGCCGGTGGCGGAGCGGGCACGGAACGCGGCCGCCTTCACCCGGTTCTGGCAGGCGGTGGAGCAGAACCGGCGGGTGCCGTTGCGCGAGGTGTCCACGTAGACGCGGTCGCAGCGGGGGGCGGTGCAGACGCCGAGCCGGCCGTACCCGTCCGAGCCGAGGACGACCGCGAGCCCGGTCGCGCAGCCGGCCGCCCAGCCCACCGCCATCGACTCGTCGCGGCCGTGGAAGTGCAGGTGCCAGGGCTCACCGTCGTGCCGGTCGAGCTGCGGGCGGGCGCCGGTGTCGGCGAGCAGCCAGTTGACCTGGACGGCGGCGGCGTTCACGTCGTCGCGGGCGACCGCGGCGAAGACCTCGCGCAGCCGGGCGGCGAACTCGGCGAACTCGGCGCCGTCCGTGCCGTCGATCGGGACGCGCGGGCGGCGGCCGGCGGCGGTCAGCGCCGCCACCACCGCGGCGGCCTGCGCCTCGGGTTCCTCGGGTGCGGTGAACGTACGGCCCCGCGCCTCGCCCGGGGTCAGCCGGTTCACCAACTCCACCGAGGCGCTCACGATCGCGTCCAGGTGACTGTTGAAATTCACTTGACCAGTCACGACCTCTCAAGCTAGCGTCACTGACGAACAGTCTAACGGCAGTTACATGGAAGGCGGCGGCATGGCGCGTATCTCCGACCTCACTCCCGATCTCACCCCTGAACTGGCCCGGGACTGGATCGACCGGTGGGACCGGCAGCAGGAGGTCTACGTCCCCGAGCGCGAGGAACGTTTCACGGTAATCGCCGACGCGGTCGAGGCCGCCACCGGCCGCGCCGACCCGCTGATCGTGGACCTCGGCTGCGGCCCCGGCTCGCTGGCGGTACGGCTGCTGGCCCGCTTCCCGAACGCCACGGTGGTGGCCGTCGACGCCGACCCGCTGCTGCTCGAGCTCGCCACCACCGCCTATGCCGACCTGCCCGGACTGCGGATCGTCGACACCGACCTCCGGAGGCCGCACTGGGCGGCCGCGCTCGGCCTGGACGGGCCAGCCGACGCCGTGGTGAGCACCACCGCGCTGCACTGGCTGGCCGCCGCCGAGCTGCGGGCGCTGTACGCCGGCGTGCACGGCCTGCTGCGGCCCGGCGGCGTGCTGCTCAACGGCGACCACCTGCGCGAAGGCCAGCCCGGCCTGCGGGCGCTGGCCCGGGAGCTGGTGACCCTGCGCGAGCAGCGCGAAGCCCTCGCCGCCGGCGGAGCCGACCCGGCGGTCGCCGGGCGCGAGGACTGGGAGCAGTGGTGGGAGGCCGTCGCCGGCGCGCCCGAGCTTGCCGGCGCCTACACCGAGCGGGCCCGCCGCCGGTACACCCACGCCAG
Source organism: Mycobacteriales bacterium (assembly GCA_045806985.1). Classification (GTDB taxonomy): domain Bacteria; phylum Actinomycetota; class Actinomycetes; order Mycobacteriales; family JBJMIH01; genus JBJMIH01. Next base: position 4,065 of record JBJMIH010000015.1, read on the forward strand.
CGAGTCGCTCGACCTCGACCTGCACGTGAGTGCCCTGCGGGCCGCCGGCTTCGCCGAGGTGGGCACGCTGTGGCAGTACGGCGACGACCGGCTACTCTGCGCGCTCAAAGCTTGACGAGTACGGTCGTTGCCTATGCCGCTGCTGCGTCGCCGGCGGGCGGAGCCCGCCGAGTTCTGGTCCTGGTTCGACGACAACGCCGAGCGTCTCGCCCTGCAGGGCGACCCCAATCACCGGTCGTTCCGGGAGCTCGGCCGCAAGCTGAAAGAGGTCCACCCCGCGCTCGCGTTCGAGGTGCACGGCAACGTGGGCGGCACGCGCGAGCTGGTGCTGAGCGCGGACGGGGCGGTGGAGGGCTTCCCGGCGGTACGGGCGCTCGCCGCGTGCGCTCCGGTCCAGGAGAGCTGGACGGTGACGGCGTTCCGGCAGCCGCGCTCCCCCGGCGTCGCCCGGTACGGCGGGGTCAAGCTGGTCAGCACCGACGTGTGGGTGGACCTCCGGCCGGCAGGGGCCGACAGCAGGGTCGACCTCACCGTGTACCTGCCCGATCACCGGCCCGACGAACTGCACGTGCGTGCGCTCGGCCGGCTCGTCATCGAGACCGTGCTCGGCGAGGTGCTGGCCGCGACCCGGCTCGGCGAGCTGGCGTGGGCGTCCGTTCCGGACGATCCGCGCGCGGCCGGCCTCACATCGCTCGACGCCCTACCAGCGTTACTCGTGCAAATGACGTAGATCGTCTGGGCTCAATGGCTCTGCCCCGAACCACGCCACAACCCGATGCTGTGACCCAATTGGGTCCATTCTCGGGCAGGGGCAGCAGCGATGGCGCAACACCACGGGGTCGGACACGGCCATTTTCGGGGCAGTCTGGTGGCCTTCACGGCCGCGATCGCCGCGCTCGTCGCGGGTGTGGTGGGCGCCACGCCGGTACCGCGACCGCGACCGCACCCGGCGCAGGCGCCGGCGGCACGCCCCGCGGCCGCGGCCAGCGAGCTGGCGCCGACCGCCGGCTGCGCCCACACGATCTGGCACGACAGCGACACGCCGGCGGCGACGATCACCACCGCCTCCCCCATCGAGCTGGGGGTCAAGTTCCGGGCCGACCGTGACGGTTACGCCACCGGCGTGCGCTTCTACAAGGGCGCCGGCAACACCGGGACGCACCTGGGCAGGTTGTGGTCGAACCGGGGCGAGAAGCTGGCCCAGGCCACGTTCACCGGCGAGTCCGGAAGCGGCTGGCAGACCGTCTCCTTCAACGCTCCGGTGCGTGTCAGCGCCGGCATCACCTACGTCGCCTCCTACACCGCGCCGAACGGCCGCTACTCCTACAACTACGACTACTTCGCCTCGGCCGGCCGGGTCCGCTCGCCGCTCACCGGGCTGAAGAACGGCGCGGACGGCGGCAACGGCGTGTACCTCACCGGCGCCGGCTTCCCGACCTCGACGTACCGGTCCATCAACTACTGGGTCGACGTGGTCTTCGACTCCACGTCGGACGACACCTGCCCCGCCACGGTCTGGAACGACACCGACGTGCCTGGCGCGCCGACCAGCTCCTCGGCGTCGTCGGTGGAACTGGGCGTCAAGTTCCGCGCCAGCCGGGACGGGTTCATCCAGGGCGTGCGGTTCTACAAGGGCGCCGGCAACACCGGCACCCACGTCGGCCGGCTCTGGTCGCGGACCGGGGACAAGCTCGCCGAGGTCACCTTCACCGCCGAGTCCGGCACCGGCTGGCAGCAGGCGTGGTTCTCGCAGCCGGTCGCGATCTCGGCCGGCACCACCTACGTCGCCTCGTACTACGCGCCGAACGGGCACTACGCCTACGGGCTGAACGGGTTCGCCGCCGGTGTGACGCGCGGTCCGCTGACCGCCCTGCAGGACGGGACGGACGGCGGCAACGGCCTGTTCGCCTACGGCACCGGCGGCTTCCCGGCCAGCAGCTACCAGGCCTCGAACTACCTGGTGGACGTCATGTTCACGCCGGCGGGCCCGCCGGCCTGCCCGTGCTCGGTGTGGCCGGTGACGGCCGAGCCGGGCGCGCAGGCGTCGATCGACACCAGCCTCATCGAGGTCGGGGTGCGGATCCGGCCGCTGCGGGACGGCTGGATCAAGGGCGTCCGGTTCTACAAGGGCACCGGCAACACCGGCGCCCACGTCGGTCACCTGTGGACGAACACCGGCACCAGCCTCGCCCAGGCGACCTTCACCAACGAGAGCAGCGCCGGCTGGCAGCAGGTGCTGTTCAGCAACCCGGTCGCGGTCACCGCCGGCACGACGTACGTCGCCTCCTACACCGCGCCGAACGGCCACTACGCCTACGACGACTCGTACTTCGCCGTCGACAACGTCAGCCGGGGACCGCTGGTCGCGCTGGGCGACGGGGTCGGCGGCGCGAACGGCGTGTACAAGTACGGCGGCGGCTTCCCCGCGTCCTCGTACCTGAGCTCGAACTACTGGGTCGACGTCGTCTACGACACCTCCGCCAACGACACGACCGCGCCGGTCGTGGTGGCCAGGACGCCGGGGCCGGACACCGGTGGCATCCTCACCGGCAGCACCGTGACCAGCCGGTTCAGCGAGCCGGTGGTGGCCTCGTCGGTGTCGGTCACCGTCTCGAACGCGGCCAACGCGGCGGTGCCGGGCACAGTGAGCTACGACGCCACCACGAACGCCGCCCAGTTCACGCCGACCGCGCCGCTGTCGTACAACACCGACTACAAGGTCACGGTGAGCGGGGCCAGCGACAGCGCCGGCAACGTGATGGCGCCGTTGACCTGGACCTTCACCACGGTGGTCGACCCCAACAGCGGCCCCGGCGGCCCGATCGGCGTCATCACCACCGCGGCCAGCACGTACAGCGCGTACTACGCCGAGATCCTGCGCGCGGAGGGGCTGAACGAGTTCACCGTCCTGCCGCTGGACACCGTCAGCGCGGCCACCCTCGCCCCGCTCGACGTGGCGATCCTCGGCGAGACCCCGCTCACCGACGAGCAGGTCGCGGTGCTGACCGCCTGGGTCAGCGGCGGCGGCCACCTGATCGCCATGAAACCCGACCCGAAGCTGGCCGGCCTGCTCGGCCTGACCAGCGGCACCGGCACGCTCAGCAACGCCTATCTCGGCATCGACCCGGCGACGCCGCCGGGGGCCGGCATCACCGACGCGACCATGCAGTTCCACGGCACCGCCGACAACTACACGCTCGCAGGGGCCACGACGGTCGCGAAGCTGTACAGCAACGCCACCACCGCGACCAGCAACCCGGCCGTCACCGTGCGTGCGATCGGCAGCGGGTACGCGGCGGCCTTCACCTACGACCTGGCCCGCTCGGTCGCGCTGACCCGGCAGGGCAATCCGGCCTGGGCCGGGCAGGAACGCGACGGGCAGGACCCGATCCGCTCCGACGACATGTTCTTCGGCGGCACCTCGGCGCCGGACTGGGTGGACCTGTCCAAGGTGTCCATCCCGCAGGCCGACGAGCAGCAGCGGCTGCTGGTCAACCTGGTCGAGTACGTCAACAGGAACGTCAAGCCGCTGCCGAAGTTCTGGTACCTGCCGGGCGGCGCCGACGCGGTGGTGGTGTCCACAGGGGACGACGAGGACCCTGGGACCAGCGGCACCAGCGGCAGGTTCGACCGGTACCTGGCCAACAGCCCCGCCGGGTGCAGCGTGGACGACTGGCAGTGCCTGCGCTTCACGTCCTTCATCTGGTCGTCGGTGGCGCTGACCGACGCGCAGGCGCGGGCCTACCACCAGCAGGGCTTCGAGGTCGGCCTGCATCCGCAGAGCGACTGCGCCAACTGGACCCCGACCACCCTGGAGAACTCCTACGCCACCCAGCTGGCCGAGTGGGCGCAGAAGTACTACGACCTGCCGATGCCGACCACGGCGCGGTACCACTGCATCGCCTACAGCGACTGGGACTCGCAGCCGAAGACCGAGCTGCGGCACGGGATCCGGCTGGACGCGAACTACTACTACTGGCCGGCAGCGTGGGTGAAGGACCGGCCCGGGTTCATGACCGGCTCCGGCATCCCGATGCGGTTCACCGACGTGAACGGCCGGATGATCGACGTCTACCAGGCGACCACGTCGATGTCGAACGAGGCGGGCCAGAGCTACCCGTTCACCATCAACACGCTGCTGGACCGGGCGCTGGGGCCGCAGGGCTACTACGGCGTCTTCACCGCCAACATGCACGACTCGAACGAGCCGACGTCGTTCGAGGACGACCAGCTGGTGGCGAGCGCGCAGAACCACGGCGTGTCGGTGACGACGGCGCGCGAGGTGCTGAAGTTCATGGACGCGCGGGCGGCGTCGTCCTTCAGCAACCTGACCTGGTCGGGCAGCGCGCTCACCTTCAACCTGACGGCGGCGCGGACGGCGCGGCGGCTGGTCGCGGCGCTGCCCACCACCGGAGCGGGCGGGACGGTGCTGTCCACGCTGAGCCGCGACGGCACTCCGGTGGCCGTCAACCGGGTCACCAGCAAGGGGATCGAGTACGCGATGTTCCCGGCGACGGGCGGCGCGTACACGGCCACCTACACGGTGCCGGCGGCCACGGTCAGCGCCGCCAGCGTCTCGCCGCCGGCCGGCGCGGACGCCGCCACCGCGGCGGTGGTGAGCTGGTCCAGCAGCACGCCGGCCACCAGCGAGATCGCGTACGGCACGTCGCCGTCCACGCTGAGCACGAAGGTGGTCGCGGAGCGGTCGCGGGCGCACGCGGTCCGGCTGCACGGGCTCAAGGCGGGGACGACGTACTACTACCGCGTCACGTCGAAGGACGCACGCGGGCGGGACGTCGAGTGGCCGGGGCCTGGCCAGGTGGGGTCGTTCACGACCGCCCGGAAGGACACCGGCGCGCCGGCGATCTCCGGCCTGAAGGTCACGCCGCTGCCGGACAGCACGGTGCGGGTGTCCTGGAACACCAGCGAGCCGACCACGTCCAGGGTCGCGTACGGCGCCTCCGCCGGGAAGCTCGACAAGGAGGGGCGCGACGACGCGCTCGTCACGTCGCACCTGGTGGTGCTGGCCGGGCTCGACGCGCACACGGCGTATCACCTGCGGATCAGCTCGGCGGACGCGGCCGGCAACACCGCCTCGTTCCCGGCGGCGAAGGCGGCGCCGCGCAAGTTCACCACCGCGCCAGCCGGCGTCGCCGACCAGACGCGGGTGGGGTTCCGCACCGGCCTGGAGAGCGGGGCGCTGGCCGTCCAGGGTGACGGGCTGGCCCAGCTCACGCTGTCCCGGCAGGGCACCGGCGCCTTCGACTCGCGGGTGCTCGACGCCACCACGTCCGTGGCCTGGAACCAGGCGGTGTGGGACGCCGACGTGCCGGCGGGCGCCCGGCTGACCGTCAGCGTGCGGACCGGCAGCACGCCGGTGCCGGACGCGAACTGGTCGGCGTGGACGAGCGTGGCCGGCCCGAACGGCCTCCTCGCGATCCCGGCCGGCCGGTACCTCCAGTACCACGTCGAGATGGCGGCCACCGCCGGCGCCGGCGTGCCGGTACTGCGCTGGATCGGCTTCACCCACGCCGGCTCGCTACCCGGCGCCAACCGCCGAGCCGGCCACGACGTCGGGTGACCGGCGGCGGGCCGGCGGGAGCGGTCCGGTCAGAAGACCGCCGGGGAGCGGCGGGCGTACGGGACCCTCGGTGCGCCGGCGATGGCGGCGGTCGCGTCCCGGGTGGCGCGCTGGTAGGTGTCGATGAGGACGTTCGCGACCAGCGCGCCGGCCGGCAGCCATGCCCCGGACGGCGGGTGTTGCCAGCGCACCTTGCCGAGCGGGCCGAGGCTGGACGGCG
>JBJMIH010000016.1:0-35504 GCA_045806985.1 Mycobacteriales bacterium
CCCGCCGAGCTGGTGGTGTTCGAGCCGGAGGAGGTCGAGCCGCTGGTCACCGCCGAGGTGGGCGGGTCGGCGCTGTTCGCGTCCCGGTTCCGGGAGTGCGCGGCCAGGGCGTTGCTGCTGCCCAAGCGGCGGCCGGGCACCCGCACCCCGCTGTGGCAGCAGCGGCAGCGGGCGGCCCAGCTGCTCTCGGTGGCCGCCGACTACGGCAGCTTCCCGGTGGTGCTGGAGACCATGCGGGAGTGCCTGCAGGACGTGTTCGACGTCCCAGGGCTCACCGAGCTGATGCGCGACGTGGCGGCCCGCCGGGTGCGGCTGGTGGAGGTGGAGACGCCGATGCCGTCGCCGTTCGCCCAGTCGCTGCTGTTCGCGTACGTGGGCGCGTTCATGTATGAGGGCGACTCGCCGCTGGCCGAGCGCCGGGCGCAGGCGCTCTCGCTGGACCCGCGGCTGCTCGCCGAACTGCTCGGCCAGGCCGAGCTGCGCGAGCTGCTGGACGCGACGGCGCTGGCCGAGGTGGAGGCCGAACTGCAGCGGCTGGCCCCGGACCGGCGCGCCCGCGACGGCGAGGACGCGGCCGACATGCTGCGGCTGCTCGGCGGGCTGGCCACCGGCGAGGCCGTTGAGCGCGGCGTCGAACCGGCCTGGCTGGTCGAGCTGGAGGCCAGCCGGCGGGTGATCCGGGTGCGGATCGCCGGCCAGGAGCGGTGGATCGCGATCGAGGACGCCGGCCGGGTACGGGACGCCCTCGGCGTGCCGCTTCCGGTCGGCGTGCCGGAGGCGTTCACCGAGCCCGTCCGCGACCCGCTCGGCGACCTGCTGTCCCGGTACGCCAGGACGCACGGGCCGTTCACGGTGGCCGAGTGCGCGGCGCGGTTCGGGCTGGGGCCGGCGGTGGTCGCCGACGCGCTCGGCCGGCTCGCCGCGGCCGGCCGGGTGGTGAGCGGCGAGTTCCGGCCCGGCGGGCAGGGCGTCGAGTGGTGCGACGCCGAGGTGCTGCGGATGCTGCGCCGGCGCACGCTCGCCAAGCTGCGCCGGGAGGTGGAGCCGGTACCGGCCGCCACCCTGGGCGAGTTCCTGCCGGCCTGGCAGCACGTCGGCGGCGGGCGGGGGCACGACGCGGTGCTGCGGGCCGTCGAGCAGTTGCAGGGCGCGGCCGTGCCGGCGTCCGCGCTGGAACGGCTGCTGCTGCCGGCCCGCGTCGCCGACTACGCGCCGACGCTGCTGGACGAGCTGTGCGCGTCCGGCGAGGTGGTGTGGGCCGGCCAGGGCGCGCTGCCCGGCAACGACGGCTGGATCGCGCTCGCCCTGGCCGACCAGGCTCCGGCGCTGCTGCCGCCGCCCGACCCGGACGCCGCCCTCACCGACCTGCACCGGGCCGTGCTGGAGGCGCTCGGCGACGGGCACGCGCTGTTCTTCCGGCGGATGTCGGACCGGATGGCCGCCACCGACGACCAGGCCCTCGCGGCCGCCGTGTGGGATCTCGTGTGGTCCGGATACCTCACCAACGACACGCTCGCGCCGCTGCGCACCCTGCTCGGCGCCGGGCGTACCGCCCACACCGGCCGGCGGCCGCCGCCGCGACCCCGGTACGGCCGGACCGGGCGACCGGTGATGCCGTCCCGTACCGGCCCGCCGACCGTGGCCGGCCGCTGGTCGCTGCTGCCGGACCGGGAGACCGACCCCACCGTCCGTTCCTACGCCCTGGCCGAGACGCTGCTCGACCGGTACGGCGTGGTGACGCGGGACGCGGTGGCCGCCGACCGGGTGCCGGGCGGGTTCGCGGCGGTGTACCCGGTGCTCAAGGCCATGGAGGAGTCCGGCCGGGTGCGCCGCGGGTACTTCGTGGAGACCCTGGGCGGCGCCCAGTTCGCCCTCCCCGGCGCGGTCGAGCGCCTGCGCGCGGTAGCCAGCGTCCGCGAACGCCGCGGCCAGCTGACCCCACCCGGGATGCCGGTACGCCGCGACGAGCGTGCCGCCCTGGTGCTCGCCGCCACCGACCCCGCCAACCCGTACGGCGGCGCCCTACCCTGGCCGGAACGCCCCGACGGCGGCGGCCATAAACCCGGCCGCAAGGCCGGCGCCCTGGTCGTCCTCGTCCACGGCGAGCTCGCCCTCTACGTCGAGCGCGGCGGCAAGACCCTGCTCTCCTTCACCGACGACCCCAGCCAACTCCAACCCGCGGTCGACGCTCTCGCCCTCGCCGTCCGCGACGGCTGGCTCGGCAAGCTCACCGTCGAACGCGCCGACGGCGAACGCGTCTCCGCCACTCCCCTCGCCCAAGCCCTCCAGTCCGCCGGCTTCCACCCCACCCCCCGCGGCCTCCGCCTCCGCACCTAATCCGCCAGGGTGGCCGGCAGGGGCGTCAGGGTGGGGTGTTCGGCGAGGGGGGCTGGCAGGTCACCGCGGGGCATCCGGATGCGGTTGTGCCACCAGACGGCCATGCCGACCCCGGTGGCGCCGGGGAGGTCGTAGCGGGAACCGGCGACGAACAGCACCCGCTCCGGCGGCAGGCCGAGCGCATCGAGGGCGAGGCGGTAGGGGCCGGGGCGGGGCTTGTACGCGCCCGCGGACTCGGCGGTGACCACCGCGTCGAAGGGCACTCCGACGCGGGCGGCGGCGCGGCGGCCCAGGTCGTCGGAGCAGTTGGTGACCACGCCCACCCGCACCATCCCGGCCACCTCCGCGACCACGGCGGGCGCCTCGGGCCACGGCTGGAGCGTGTCCCAGCTGGCGAGCAGCGCCGCCACCCGGTCCGCGCCGATCCCCCGCGTCCGCGCCGCCTCGGCGACGAGGTCCTCGTACGGCCGGTAGTCGCCGGTCCGGTAGGTGAGGCCGAGGTACTCCTCCCGCCACCGGCGACCGGCAGCCGGGTCGCCGGCCGCCCGGTTCCACAGCGACCACGAGTCGAGCAGCGCGGTCAGCAGATCGAACAGCACGGCCCCGTACCGGACGCCCATGGGGCGAGGATACGGAGCATGGGTGAGGTGGTGATTCGGGCGATGGGGGCGGAGGAGCCGGACGACGCGGGGGATGTGGCGGCGGTGTTGATGGGGTCGTGGGGGTCGACCCTGGTGGTGGGGCGGGGGGTGGCGCGGGACGCGAGCCGGTTGCCGGGGTTTCTGGCGGAGCGGAACGGGGTGGTGGTGGGGCTGCTGACCTACGACGTGCGGGGCGGGGAGCTGGAGGTCGTCACCGTCGACGCGCTGGAGCGGGGCGGTGGGACGGGGACGCTGCTGGTGGAGGCGGCGGTGGCCCGGGCGCGCGAGTTGGGGCTGCGGCGGGTCTGGCTGATCACCACCAACGACAATCTGGACGCGTTGCGGTTCTACCAGCGGCGGGGGTTCCGGCTGGCCGCGCTGTACCCGAACGCGATCGAGGCGGCGCGGCGGATCAAGCCGGCGATCCCGGAGGTCGGGGCGTACGGGATCCCGATCCGGGACGAGCTGGAGCTGGAGTACCCGCTCTGACGGCGGCGGGGCGGGTCAGGAGCCGAGCGGGTGGCAGGCGGCCGAGTTGGCGGCGGCGCCGTGCTCGGTGAGCAGCCAGTCCTTGGACGAGCCGCGGCTCAGCGCGTCGTCGGGGTCGGCCCCGCCCGGCAGCGCGAGGTATCCCTGGGTCGCCGCCGCGCAGGACGCCCTGGACAGGTAGCTGCCCTTGTCCATCCGTACCCGCGGCCCGACCCACGCCTCCGCGGCCGGGTCGCCGGTCACGTCGGCCGGCCCGAACACGATGTCGGTGAACACGTGCAGGATCACCGTGGTCGCGCCCGGCCCGAGCCGGCGGGCCTGCACGCTGGTCGGCTGGATGGCGTACACGAACAGGTAGTTGGCGTGCACGACCAGCTCGTCCCGGTCGTCGAGCGCGTACGTCAGCAATCCGTTGACCTTGATCGGCCAGCTGTCCTGCAGGTGGGTGCCGCGCGGCAGCATCGCGACCTCGGCGTCCTTGCCGAGCGCCGCCGGGTCGCGGGCGGTACGTTCCCGGTCCGCGTCGGCGGCGGCCGGCGCGAGCAGGTCGAGGTACGCGCCGGCGTCCCGGTGCTCGACCATCGCGTGGTCCAGGTACGCCGCGGCCAGCACCTTGCGGGCGGTGTCCAGCGCCGCCGAGACGTCGCTGGCGGACCAGTCGCCGGTGGCCCGCGCCGCCGGCTTGACCAGCCCGTGGGTACCGTCCGGGAACTTGGCCGCCGGGGTGTCGGCGAACGGGTTGTCGGCCCGCGGCTCGGCCGCCGGCTGCCGCCCGCCGCCGTGCGAGGATGGCGCCGTCGCCACGAACACCAGCGCCGCGCACGTCCCGATCACCACGACCGCCACGATCCACCGCCGGGACCGGCGTACCGCCGCGACCGGCGCCCGCAGCGCCCGCCGGATCGCTTCCCGGCGCCGGATGCGCTTCCACGCCGCCGGATCGGGGTCGGGCGGCAGCAGGGCGCTCCAGTCGGGTTCCGTCTGGCCACTCACGGCAGCCACCGCCGACCGGGGCGATACACGGACTTTTCGGGCGAAGCGGCCACTGAGGAGTCGCGGACCGGGCTCGGTGGCGGCGCGTACACGTAACTCTCCTCCACGTGGACGGTAACCAGGGTAGCCCCGGGGACCCGTCCACGGTCAGGTACCGAGGGCCAGATACCCGCCCGGGACCGGCCAAAACCCCCGACCCGCCTGCCGATCCGTTCAGGAGCACTCAGCCGGACCAGGAAGAATGGGAAGAGTGCCAGAAGGCGACACCGTATGGCTGACCGCGCGGACCCTCGACGGGGCGCTCCGTGGCGCGGTACTCACGGCAAGTGAGTTCCGGGTCCCGCAGCTCGCCACCGTCGACCTCGCCGGCCGCACCGTGGTCGAGACGGTGGCCAGGGGAAAGCACCTGCTCACCCGCTTCGACCACGGCAAGACCCTGCACAGCCACCTGCGGATGGACGGGAGCTGGCGGGTCCGGCGGGCCGGCGAGCGGTGGCCGGCGCCGGCCAGGCTGGTCCGGGTGGTGCTGCACACGGCCGAGTGGCAGGCCGTCGGAGTCCACCTGCACGAGCTGCGGCTGCTGCCGACCAGCGACGAGAACCTGCTGGTCGGCCACCTCGGCCCGGACCTGCTCGGGCCGGACTGGGACCCGGCCGAGGCGGTACGCCGGCTGCGTGCCCAGCCCCAGCGCTCGATCGGCCCCGCCCTGCTCGACCAGCGCAACCTGGCCGGCATCGGCAACCTGTACAAGGCCGAGACGCTGTTCCTGCGCGGCGTGCACCCGTGGACCCGGGTGGCCGACGTGCCGGACCTGGCCACGGTGGTGGACCTGGCGCACCGGCTGATGATGGCCAACAAGGACCGCTGGGAGCAGGTCACCACCGGTGACCGCCGGCACGGCCGCCGGACCTGGGTGTACGAGCGGGGTGGCCAGCCCTGCCTGCGCTGCGGCACCCCGATCCAGGCCGCGGACCAGGCCGACAGCGACTACGACCGGCTCACCTACTGGTGCCCGCACTGCCAGCCGCCGGACTCCACCCTGCACGACCCGAGAGGGACCGTCCCGAGGAGCAGCCGATGAACGAGGACCTGTCCAGCCGCGCGGTCTACCTGGCGGCCCACGCCAGCGTCGCCGCGCTGGTACGGCCGCTGGACGCGGCGGCCGCCGACCGGCGGGTACCCGGCTGCCCCCGCTGGACCGTGCACGACCTGGTCGCCCACCTGGCCGGGAACGCCCAGGCCACCGCAGACGGCACGCTGCCGGAGGTCCCGCCGGGCGCGGAGTGGACGCAGCGGGGCGTGGCGGCCCGCCGGGACGCCACCATCCCGGACCTGCTGCGCGAGTGGGAGCACTCGATCGCACTGATCGAGGACCTGCTGGACGACGCCCCCGCCGCCGCGCTGGACGCCTGCGTCCACGAGTGCGACCTGCGCGAGGCGCTCGGCGAGCCGTCGCCGCTGGACTCGGCGTACCAGCGGGCCGCGCTGGGCTACCTCACCAGGGTGATCGGCCGCCGGATCACCGCGGCCGGCCTGCCGACGGTCCGGGTGGAGGCCGGCGACGACCACTGGCGACTGGGCAAGGGCGAGCCCACGGTGCTGGTCGAGGTCGGCGACCCGCACGAGTTCTACCGCGGCCTGTCCGGCCGCCGGCCGCTGGCCGCCCTGCGCGGCTGGAACTGGGGCTCCACGGATCCGGAGCCGTACCTGGCGTACCTGCCCCTGTTCGGGCCGGCCGAGGAATAGGCTCCGGCTCGTTGTCGATCCGCCGCCCTCCCGTTCGTCTCCGCTGCGAAGAAGGATCGATGGAGGTGCACCGATGAAGTACGTGTTCCTGCTGTACGGCGACGAGGCCGCCGAGGCGGCCCAGCCGCCGGAGGAGCTGCGCAAGATCCTGGCCGAGCACGGCGCGATCTCCGCCGAGATCCGCGCGCGCGGCGCGATGGTGGCCGGCGAGCCGCTGGCGGCCAGCGAGAACGCCACGACCATCCGCTTCGACACCGGCGAGCCGGTGGTCACCGACGGGCCGTTCGCGGAGACGAAGGAACAGATCGGCGGGCTGTACATCCTCGAGTGCGCCGACCTGGACGAGGCCCTCGAGTGGGGTCGGCGGATGCCGCGCAGCCCCGGCCTGGTCGTGGAGATCCGTCCGGTCCCGGAGTTCTGAGGCAGGTCAGGTCGTTGACCGGCGGCGGCACCGCGACCGACGCGGCTCTCCAGGAGGCCCTGCGCGGGCACTGGGCCCGGCTGCTCGCGGTGCTCGCCGCCGAGTACCGCAGCCTCGACCTGGCCGAGGACTGCCTGGCCGACAGCTTCGCCACGGCGGTCGAGCGGTGGCCGCGCGACGGCGTACCCGACCATCCGGACGCCTGGCTGCTGGTCGCCGCCCGCCGCAGGGCGCTCGACCGGCTGCGCCGGGCGGACACGCTGCGCCGCAAGCTGCCGCTGCTGGTCGTGCCCGACGGCACTCCCGCGATGGAGGTCGACATGTCAACCGTCCCCGACCTCCGGCTCCGCCTGCTGTTCACCTGCTGCCACCCGGCGCTGGCGATGCCGGCCAGGGTGGCGCTCACGCTGCGCTGCGTGGGCGGGCTGGCCACCGGTGAGATCGCGCGGGCGTTCCTGGTGTCGGAGGCGACGATGGCGGCCCGGATCACCCGGGCGAAGAAGAAGATCGCGGCGGCCGGCATCCCGTACCGCGAGCCGACCGACGCCGAACTGCCGCGGCGGCTGTCCGGCGTGCTGGCCGTGCTGTACCTGGTGTTCAACGAGGGGTACTCACCGCCGCCCCGGCCGGAGCTGGCGGGCGAGGCGATCCGGCTGGCCAGGGTGCTGGTCGCGGTGATGCCGGACGAGCCGGAGGCGGCCGCGCTGCTGTCCCTGATGCTGCTCCAGCACGCCCGCAGGAACGCGCGGTTCGGGCCGGACGGCGGGCTGGTGCTGCTGCCCGACCAGGACCGCTCCCGCTGGGACCGGGAGATGATCGCGGACGGGCTGGCCTGGCACGACCGGGCGGCCCGGTCCGGCCGGGTCGGCCCCTACCAGGTGCAGGCCGCCATCGCCGCCGCGCACGCGACGGCGGTGAGCAGCGCCGACACCGACTGGCGGCTGATCGCCGAGCGGTACGAGGTGCTGGAGACGCTGACCGGCTCGCCGGTGGTGCGGCTCAACCGGGCGGTCGCGGTGGCCGAGGCGGACGGCCCGGCCGCCGGGCTCGCGCTGGCCGACACCGTCGCCGCCGCGCTGGACGGGTACCACCTGCTGCACGCCACCCGGGCCGACCTGCTGCGCCGGCTGGGCCGGGCGGACGACGCGGTGGCCGCCTACCGGCGGGCGTACGCGCTGGCCACCGCCCCGGCCGACCGGGACCTGCTCGCCGCCCGGCTGACCGAGCTAGACGAGACGTAACGTCACGAACGGGATCTTGTCCCCGGGGAGCAGGTAGCGCTCGATCTCGACGAAGCCGCGTGCCTCCGCGAAGCTGAGGCCGTCGGAGTTGGAGGCCAGCACCACGGTCTCGATCGTGGTGGCGCCGAGGTCACGGGCCTGGGTCAGGCCGTGTTCGTACAGGGCGGTCCCGTGGCCCCGGCGGCGGTACGCGGGCAGCACGCGGGCGATCACGGTGGCCACCGGTTCGCCGTCGGCGGGCGGGCGTACGGTCGCGCAGCCCACCAGGACGTCGCCGGCGTACGCGACGTCGAGCCGGTTACGGTCGGCCCGCTCGCGCACCTCGTCGGGTGACAGGACGGCGGTCGGGATGATCGTGTTGTGGACATGCCGCCAGTCCCGGAGCAGGGTGTCGTCGTCGCCCACCCGCTCGATGCGCGGCGTCACTCCGGCTTCCCGTTCAGGTCGCGCAGGCCGGCGGCGAGGCCGGCGAGCGTGTCGGCGGCCTCGGTCAGCCGGGCCACGGCGGTGGTCCCGGCGGCGCCGGTGGCGGCGGCCCCGACCGCGTCGGCCGCGGCGGCGACCAGCCGCTCGTAGGCGGCCACCCCGGTCTCCAGCGGCACCAGCAGCGCGGCCCTGGCCTCGGTGAGCACCGGCCGGGTCTCGGCCGGCGCGACGGCGAGCGCCCGCTCGACCGCGCCGACCCTGGCGGCGTGGTCGCGGAGGGCGGCCTCGCCGGCGGCTGCCTCCTGGCCCGCGTCGCCGGCGGCGGTGCCGAGCTGGGCGAGCAGGGTGGCCAGCGCGGTCCGCGCGTTGTCCAGCCGGTGCAGGACCGGTCGGGTGACCGAGCCGGCCGGCGGCGGCGGGGCAGGTACCGGCAGCCGCTGGTGGGCGGTGAAATCGCGGCGGGCCAGCGCGGCGCCGGCCGCGGCGGCCGCGGTCAGCCCGCCCCACCCGAGGTCGAGCAGGCCGAGGCCGTGGTACGGCACCGACACGGCGGTGACGCCGGCCAGGCCGGCGGCCAGCACCAGCCGGCGCTCCCAGCGGCGGCGGAGCTGCTGGAGGCGCCGCTGGTGGCGTACCCGGGGGTCGCGCCACCAGCCCACGAAATCAGGGACGAGCGCCCGTACCGACAGTGTCACGGCGGCTCACTTCTGCGGGGTGTTGCCCTGCTCCTGCGGGGTCTCGGCGCCGGTGGAGGCGGGGGCCTCGGCGGCGGTCGAGTTCCCGGTGCCCTTCTCCAGGGCGGGGCCGGACTTGGCGCCGCCCAGCGCCGGGGTGTCGCCGCCGGAGCCGGACTGGACGGCCATCTGCTGGCGGAGCTGGTCCAGGCGCTGCGACCCGGCCATGTCGAGGGTGGCCTTCTGCACCTCGATCATCCGGCCCTCGACGGAGTTGCCGGCCAGTTCGGAGGCGCCGAGCGCGTTGGCGTACCGCCGCTCGATCTTCTCCCTGACCTCGTCCAGGGTGGGCACGTCGCCGGGCGCGGACAGCTGGGAGACCTGGTTGAGCGAGGTCGCGATCCGCTCCTGCATCTTGGCCTGCTCCAGCTGGCTGAGCAGCCGGGTGCGCTCGGCGAGCCGCTGCTGGAGCAGCATCGCGTTCTGCTCGACGGCCTGCTTGGCCTGCTGGGCGGCGCCGATGGCCTGGTCGTGCAGGGACTTCAGGTCCTCCATGCCCTGCTCGGCGGCGACCAGCTGGGTGGCGATCGTCTGGGCGGCCTGCTCGTACTGCTGGGCCTTGGCGGTGTCGCCGGAGGCACGGGCCTGGTCCGCGAGGATGAGCGCCTGCCGCGCCTGGGCCTGGTACTTCTCCACGTCGGACAGCTGCCGGGAGAGCTTCATCTCCAACTGGCGCTGGTTACCGATGACGGCGGCGGCCTGCTGGGTCAGCGCCTGGTGCTGGCGCTGGGATTCCTCGATCGCCTGCTGGATCTGCACCTTCGGGTCGGCCTTCTCGTCGATCTTGGCCGAGAAGGCGGCCATGAGGTATTTCCAGCCCCGCTTGAACGGGTTGGCCATGTTCGTACCTCTCACTCATGTCGCCAGTCTCCCCCGGACGACTTGCCACAACTTCGCCCCTCATCCTCGCAGGAACGACACGCCCAGTCACTGTCAGAACAGCGGGCGCGGCCCCGTCAGGCCTTTCACCAGTACTTGGGCGGCCTGGCGGGCGCGGGCGGGGGTGGCGGGGTCGAACAGGTGGGAGGCGAGCCAGCGGAGTACCACGTCGTCGCCGTCGAGGCCGCGGGCGGCGAGCGCGTCGCGGACGGCCCGGCGGGCGACCTGCCAGCCGGCGGAGCGCAGGCCGGGCAGGGCCAGCCGGGCCAGCACCTCGGGCTCGTCCTGGGCGAGCCGGCGCAGCACCGGGTGCTGGGAGAGCGCGAGCGCGGCCTGGGTCAGCGCGTCCACCAGGTCGCGGGCGGGGTCCTGGCCGCCGCACTCGGCGGCGACCCTGGTCACCTCGGACTCGACCAGCGCCGCCCAGACGTCCTCCTTGGTACGGAAGTGGTTGTACAGGGTGGCCTTGGCCACACCACCGGCGGTGGCGATGTCGTTCATGGTGGTACGGCGGGTGCCGTGCCGGGCGACGGCGGCCAGCGCGCCGGCCAGCAGGGCGGCCCTGGTCCGGGCCATCGCGTTGCCGGCCCGGGTGCGGGTGCCGGTTTCCCGGCGCGGGGCGGCGGAGCTGGTGGGGCGGACCGGTTCGGCGGTGGGCTCGGCCGGTTCGGGGGCGATCACGTCCACCGGGCTGATGCGGGGGCGCGGGCCGGTGCCGGCGGCTGCGGTGCCGGCCGGCCGGGCCGGGGCCGGGTGCCGCGCGGCCGGGATCGGCCGCAGCGGGAACCGCCGGGGCTCGGGTTCGGTAGGCTCCGGGGCCGGCCGCTCCTCGGGCGCGGGATCCTTCGGCGCCGCCGGCGGCGGGCCACCGAACAGGAGGTCCACCGGGTTCAGCGGCTTGTCGGGTGGCCGGGGCTGGTCAGGGGGCACATGTTGTGTGTGCCACTCGCACGCCCTGTTGGCAAGTTTCGTCACACTACGGGCGTGTCGCGAACTCCCAGCTCAGCCGGCCGGGTTACGCCGCGACGAACGAGGACAGCGATGCCTTCGGCTCGGCGGACTGGCCGTTGCCGCCGGTCTGGAAGGACTCGACGCGGGTGAACTCGGTCCTGCCGACCTGCATCGGGTTGTTCGCGGTCAGCTCGGCCAGCGCGAGATCGTCGCTGACGTCGCGGAGCAGCTGCGCGAGGGACACCTCGAGGGCGTCGCAGATCGACTGGAGCAGCTCGGAGGAGGCCTCCTTCTGCCCACGCTCAACCTCGGAGAGGTACCCGAGGCTCACCCTGGCGGCCTGCGAGACCTCGCGGAGGGTCCGGCTCTGTTCCTGCCGCCGGGCGCGAAGGGCGCCGCCCAGCATTTCCCGCAGCAACGGCATCGCTGCACCTCCTCCGCTGTGGCCCGGCTGGTTGGCTGGCATCACGCTACCTCGGTTCGTGCCCGTCGTGCTCTCCCGGAAGTCCTTGTCCGCCATAGGCGAAATCACACCGACGCCTCGTACAACACCTGAATCACGCTCGATCTTCCGCGAGAGTTCCCACCTCGTGAGCGAGGAGGGTCACAGCGGCGTCCACGGCGGCGGTCCTGATCTCCCCGCGGTCGCCGGAAAGCCGCAGTTCGCGGACTGATCCGCCGTCCGGACCGGCGACGGCGGCGTACACCAGCCCGACCGGCTTGCCGCCCTGCGGGTCCGGCCCGGCGACGCCGGTGACGGCTAGGCCGTACGTCGCGTCGAGTTTCTCCCGCGCGCCGGCCGCGAGCGCGGCCGCCACGTCCGGACTCACCGGACCGTGTGCGGACAGTAGCGGCGTGGGTACACCCGCCAGGGTGGCCTTGAGGTCGGTGGCGTACACCACGAGCCCGCCGCGCACGGTGGCGCTGGCGCCGGGCGTCTCGATCAGCCGGGCGGTGAGCAGGCCGCCGGTCAGCGACTCGGCGACGGCCACGGTGGCGCCGGCGGCCCGCAGGCCGGCATGGAGCCGGACGAGGTCGATCACGGGTGCCTCCGCCGCAGCCGGAACGCGCGGCCCACGTAATCCAGGCCGGTGAGAATCGTCACGCCGACGGCCGCGACCAGCACCCAGTAGCGCAGCGTGCCGAGCAGGCCGGCCAGCGGCAGGATGTACAGGCCGAGCGCGACGGTCTGGAGGACGGTCTTGACCTTGCCGCCCCGGGACGCGGGGATCACCCCGTGCCTGATCACGAACAGTCGCAGCAGCGTCACGCCGACCTCCCTGGCCACCACCACCAGGGTGACGGCCCACGGCAGGTCGCCCAGGGCGGACAGCGCGGCCAGCGCCGATCCGGTCAGCGCCTTGTCCGCGACCGGGTCGGCGAACTGCCCGAACGGGGTGACCAGGTTGTGCCTGCGGGCGAGCTGGCCGTCCAGCCGGTCGGTGTAGGAGGCGACGACGAAGGCCAGCGCCGCCACCAGCCGCCAGCTCGTCTCGTGGCCGCCGTGGGCGAACAGCAACGCCAGGAACACCGGCACCAGCAGCAGCCGGAAGACGGTGAGCACGTTGGCGATGTTGAACAGCGGCGCGGTGGTGTCGACCGGGGCCGGCGGCGCGGTCTCCGCCATCGGCACGCTCTCGGTGGGCACCTCCTCCACCCACGGCTTGCCGGTACGCGGGTTGATGCCGAGCCGGCGCATCCGCTCGGCCGCCGCCTCCATCGAGTACGGCTCCGGCTCCGGTCGCCGGCCCGGGTCCCGCCCGTTCGCGTCCCTGCCCATGTCTCTGGTCACGTCCCGGCCGGTGGTGTCGCTCCCGGCCATGTCGCTGCCGGTCATGGCCGGGATGCCCCGACCGGCACCGCCACCTCGGCGATCTCGGCCACCAGGTCGACGCCCTCGGTGGCGGTCACCTCCGCCCGCACCAGGTCGCCGACCTGGACGCCGCCGTCCCGCACGGTGTCGCCGGTCAGCGTCGTGGTGCCGTCCTCCGGTCCCTGGTGGGCGGCGCGGCCCTCGGCCACCCCGTCCTCGATGCTCTCGACCAGCACCTCGACGGTCTCCCCCAGCCGCTCCTCGGCGCGCTGGGTGAGCAACTCGTCGACGTACCGGCTCATCCAGGCGACCCGGCGGGACAGCACGTCCTCGGCGACCTTGCCGTCCAGCTTCTCGGCCTCGGTGCCGTCCTCGTCGGAGTACCCGAACACGCCGACCGCGTCCAGCCGGGCCGCGGCCAGGAACCGCTCCAGCTCGGCCACGTCGGCCCTGGTCTCGCCGGGGAAGCCGAGGATCACGTTGGTGCGCGCGCCGGCCGCCGGGGCGAGCGTCCTGACCTGGTCGAGCAGCGCCAGGAACCGGTCCGTGTCGCCGAACCGGCGCATCCGACGGAGCACGGCGGCGGACGAGTGCTGGAAGGACAGGTCGAAGTACGGGGCCACACCGGGTGTGGTGGCGATCACTTCGAGCAGGCCGGGCCGCAGCTCGGCGGGCTGGAGGTAGGCCACCCGCAGCCGCAGCACGCCGGGGATCGCGGCGAGCTGGGGCAGCAGCTTCTCCAGCGCCCGCACGTCGCCGAGGTCCTTGCCGTAGGAGGTGGAGTTCTCGCTGACCAGCACCATCTCGCGGACGCCCTGGGCGGCCAGCCACTCGGCCTCGGCCAGCACCTCCTCCGGCGGCCGGGACACGAACGCGCCCCGGAAGGTGGGGATCGCGCAGAACGCGCACCGCCGGTCGCAGCCGGAGGCGATCTTGAGGGAGGCGACCGGGCCGCCCTCCAGCCGCCGGCGCAGCACGTGCGGGCCGGCGGCCACGCCGTTCGGCAGCGGGCCGGGCTCCGCTCCTGAATGCTGCCCGTGGCCAGGCAGCGACACCGTGTGTCCGGTGCGCTGGACGGGGCTGATCGGCAGCAGCGTACGGCGGTCGCGCGGCTGGTGCGGGGCGACCGCACGGCCGGCGAGCACGTCGTCCAGCCGGTCGGTGATGGTGGCGTAGTGGTCGAACCCGAGCACCGCGTCGGCCTCGGGCAGGCTGTCGGCCAGCTCCGCGCCGTACCGCTCGGCCAGGCACCCGGTCGCCACCACCTTGGCGCCGGTGTCGGAGGCGGCCAGCAGCGTGTCGATCGAGTCCTTCTTCGCCGCGTCGATGAAGCCGCAGGTGTTGACCACCACCACGTCGGCGCCCTCGTCCACCAGCTGCCAGCCGCCCGCGCCGAGCCGGCCCGCCAGCTCCTCGGAGTCGACCTCGTTGCGCGCGCAGCCCAAGGTGACCAGGCTCACCTTCTTCAGCGGCTGGTCGGCGGGCTGGTCAGCGGGAGTCCGCCCGGAGGGCGCGGGACTGGCGGAGGACACCCGACCAGACTACCGACGCCACGCCGGAACGCCTCCTCCGATACTTACCCGCCGGCCGCCGTAGGGGGGTACTCCTGGCTGCACACCTCGGTCTTGCACGGGGGCGGGCCGAGATCCTGGCCGTTCATCGTCACGTCGATGACCGGTGAGTTGCCGAACCGTACGGTCAACCGCTTGGGATCGTGGAAGGTCTGGACGTCGCCGACCCGCATCACGTCCTGGTACAGCTCCTTGCCGGTGGCGTCCAGGACCTTGATCCAGCTCTGGCCCTTGGTGACGCGCAACACCACGTTGACGCCGGACGGCGTGGGCGACGGGGTCGGGCTGGAGCTGCTCGCGCTCGGCTTCGGCTTGGGCTTCGGCTTGGCGGAGTGGCTGACCTTCGGGGGCGAGGAGTGCGCGTCGCCCTTCTTCGGGCTCTTGACCGCCTGGGCGACGATGCTGACCGCCAGTACCGCGAACACGAGCGCGACCACGGCGATCATCGCGGTGGCCCAGTTCGGCCCGGAGCGGTTCACCCGGGCGTACCCCTTGCGCTCCTTGCGGTCCTTGCGCTGGTCGCGGGCTGACGGGGCGGGAATCGGCGCGGTGGCGATCGGCGCCGGCCGGTTCCCGTGGTCGGCGTCGAACCGCTCCAGCAGCGGCCCGGGATCGAGGCCCACGACCTGGGCGATGTTGCGCAGGTGCCCCCTCGCGTACACCATGCCGCCGCACCGGTCGAACCTGTCCGCCTCGATGTCGCGGATCAGCGTCGACCGGATCCGGGTCCGCTCAGCAACATCAGCGACGGACAGGCCGCGCTGCTCTCGGGCCGCGGCGAGTGCGGCACCGACAGAGGTCGCCTCGTCGGGCATTCCCTCTCCCTTCAGGGACAGCCGCAGGGATGCGTGGGGTAGTCACCTCTGTACAGACTCTATGTCTGTGGGTAATGACGCCTCATGACAACAGGCCAGTTGCCGGACCCGCGATTCAGGTCGCGGTGAACGGACATTCGTACCTTATTCCTCCCCGCGGAGGGAGGCGAGAACGGTGTCCATGTCGTCGGGCTTGATCAGGACATCCCGGGCCTTCGAGCCCTCCGACGGGCCGACGATGCCGCGCGACTCCAGCAGGTCCATCAGCCGGCCGGCCTTGGCGAAACCCACCCGCAGCTTGCGCTGGAGCATCGACGTCGAGCCGAACTGCGTGGAGATGATCAGCTCCGCCGCCTGCACCATCAGGTCCAGGTCGTCGCCGATGTCCTCGTCGACGGCCTTCCTGCTGGTCGGCGCCGCCACCACGTCGTCCCGGTACACCGGCTGGAGCTGGTCCTTGGTGTGCTTGACCACCGCGGCGATCTCGGCCTCGGAGACGAACGCGCCCTGGATGCGCAGCGGCTTGCTGGCGCCCATCGGCAGGAACAGGCCGTCGCCCTGGCCGACCAGCTTCTCCGCGCCCGGCTGGTCCAGGATGACCCGCGAGTCGGCCAGGCTCGCGGTGGAGAAGGCCAGCCGGCTCGGCACGTTGGCCTTGATCAGCCCGGTCACCACGTCCACGCTGGGCCGCTGGGTGGCCAGCACCAGGTGGATGCCGGCGGCGCGGGCCAGCTGGGTGATCCGCACCACCGCGTCCTCCACGTCGCGCGGCGCCACCATCATCAGGTCCGCCAGCTCGTCCACTATCACCAGCAGGTACGGGTACGGCCGGTACTCCCGCTCGCTGCCCGGCGGCGGCTTCAGCTGCCCCGCCTTCACCTTGCGGTTGAAGTCGTCGATGTGCCGCACGCCGGAGGCGGCCAGGTCCTCGTACCGGGCGTCCATCTCCCGTACCACCCAGCCGAGGGCGTCGGCGGCCTTCTTCGGGTTCGTGATGATCGGGGTGACCAGGTGCGGGATGCCCTCGTACAGGGTCAGCTCGACCCGCTTCGGGTCGATCAGGACCATCCGCACCTCGTCCGGGGTGGCCCGGGTGAGGATCGAGATGACCAGCGTGTTGATGCAGCTCGACTTGCCGGAGCCGGTCGCGCCGGCGATCAGGATGTGCGGCATCTTGGCCAGGTTCGCCATCACGAACCCGCCCTCGATGTCCTTGCCCAGCCCGACCAGCATCGGGTGGTGGTCGGAGGTGGCCGTGTGGCCGCGCAGCACGTCACCGAGCGGGACGGTGTCCCGGTCGGTGTTGGGGATCTCGATGCCGACGGCGCTCTTGCCCGGAATCGGGCTGATGATCCGCACGTCCGGGCTCTTGACCGCGTACGCGATGTTGCGGGACAGCGCGGTGATCCGCTCCACCTTGACCGCGTTGCCCAGCTCCACCTCGTACCGGGTCACCGTCGGGCCGCGGGTGAACCCGGTGACCTGCGCGTCCACGTCGAACTGCTCGAACACGTCGACCAGCGAGGCGATCACCACGTCGTTGGCCCTGCTGCGCTTGCGCCCGGGGCCGCCGGTGGACAGCAGGTCGGGCGGGGGCAGCCGGTAGTCGCCCTCGGCGGCGTGCAGGGCGAGCTGCTCGGCGCGGGTCGGCGCCGGCGACGGGTCCGGTGGCTTCTTGTACTCCTTCGGCTCCCGCTTCGCGGCGGCACCGGCCGGCTTGACCGGCACCTGCTCGGGCGGCGTGCGGGTGACGATCTCCTCGAGCGGGATCTCCTCGTCCGGCGGTACCGGCCCGGCCTCCAGCTTGCGGCGCCGGCGGCGCGGGGCCTCCTCCAGCACGTCCAGCCCGGCGTCCTCGGGCGCCTCGCCCGGCGGCAGCTCCGCGCCCTCCTGGAGCCGGCCGCGCAGCGCGATCCACCGCTCCGGCAGCATCCGGACCGGGGTCTTGGTGACCACCAGCAGGCCGAAGATGCCGAGCAGGCCGAGCACGGGCGCGGCCACGTACGTGGTGAGCAGCAGCCGCAGCGGCTCGCCGGCCGCCAGCCCGAGCAGGCCGCCGGCCCTGGCGCGGCCGTCCGCGTCCGTCGGGGCCTGCGCGGCCAGGTGCAGCAGCCCGAGCACGGACAGCGTGAGCGACGTCCAGCCGACCACCAGCCGGCCGCGGTCGGCGGCCTCCAGCGGGTGCCGGAACACCTGTATCCCGACGAACACCAGCACGACCGGCAGGATCAGCGCGCCCGC
Organism: Mycobacteriales bacterium; assembly: GCA_045806985.1. Lineage (GTDB taxonomy): Bacteria > Actinomycetota > Actinomycetes > Mycobacteriales > JBJMIH01 > JBJMIH01. Next base: position 17,299 of record JBJMIH010000016.1, read on the forward strand.
GCCGAACACGCCGCGGGCCGCGGTGACGACCACGTGGCCGCCGGGCCCGGCGCCGTTCCACCACACGCCGACACCGAGCACCAGGGCCAGCGCCAGCACGCCGAGCGCGGCCCCGTCCCGCCGGTGCGCCGGGTCCAGCTCCTTGGCCGCCGACGCGTGCCTGCCGACGGCCCTGGCCAGCCCGCCCAGCACGTGGGCGACGGCCATCCAGAGCCCGCCGATCAGCTTCCCGAACGCCTTGCCGAGCAGGCCGATCGGGCCGGGCCCCTTGACCGGCTTCTTCTTCGGCGCCGGGGCGGCCTTCCTGCCCCGGCGCTGGGCCCCCGACGGGCGCTTGCGCGCGGTGCCGGCACCCGAGCGCGCTGCGGTACCCGTGCTCTTCGGCGGCATGCTCATGACGGTAGCGCGGCAGGACCGGGCAAAGCCCTCATCCCAGCCCACGACACGCGGACAGTGCCGTGAGCTGGGATGATCTCAGGCTGTCAGGAGCCGATCGCCACGTTGAGCAGGTCCCGGTAGGACCGCAGCGCCTGCCGGAGCTGCTCGGTGTCGGCCGAGCCGCCCTGGCGGGCGATGCCAAGTTCCTGGCGGCGGGCGTTGAGGCGGGCGAGCAGGGCGTCCACCGCGTCGCCGACGAGGGCGTCGGCGTCGTTGACGGCCTGCAACGGGTCGTCCACGAAGCTGGCCTGCACCTCGCGCCACCGGCCGAGCAGTTCCTCCCGGTCGGCGGCCAGCGCCGGTACCGCCGCGACCGGCGGCGTCGGCGCGGGCGCGGCCACCGCGGCGGCCGGTACCGCCTCGGCCGGCCCGGCCGGCTCGGCGGCCGCCGCCTCGACCGGCTGGGCGGTTTCGTCCGACTCGCCGGCTTCGGCCGGCACCGCGGCGCCGGCCGGCTCGCCGGCCTCGTCGGCCGCGGCGGCGCGCGCCTCCTCCGCCGGCGTCAGCTCCTCGCCCTGCTCCGGCTGCTCGGCCTCCTCCGGCCGGTCCGCCTGCTCGGACACCGCCCCTGGCGGGGGCGGGGCGTCGAACGGGCCGCCCTGGAACGGGCCGCCGCCCAGCGGACCGCCGATCGGGGTGCCCGGCGGCGGGGGCGGCCAGCCGTTGGTGACCGCCGCCTGCTCGCCGGTGTCGCCGTTGCCGCCCGACTCCCGGGCCTGCGCCCAGGTACGCGCGGGCTCCTCGCGGGCGTCCGCGTCCTCGCCGGCCTCGTCGTCCCCGCTCGCGGCGGCGTTCGGCTCGTTCTGGCGCCGTGCCCGATCGTCGGCCCGATCGTCGGCCCTGTCGTCGGCCCTGTCCTGGCCGGCGTTCCACTCCTCGCCCAGGCTGGCTTCACCGGGCGCGTTCTCGTTCTGGCCCTCGTCCTGGGCCTCGTCAGGTCGGTCGTGGAAACGAGGCTGCATGGGGAAGCTCCTTCGTCCGTACTTCGCCGGAGGGTTCACGGATGTCCTTGGGGGTCCGGGGAGCGTTCAGCTTCCAGAAGCTCCTCGAACAGCGCACGGTAGTGCACGAGCGCCTGGCGCAGTTCCTCGGTCGAAGCCTGCCCGCCGGCGGCCTTCTCCGACAACCCGTGCGCGGCGCGGAAGTGGTCCATTGTGGTCGCGTGCTCGACGGACAGGTCGGCCACTTCCTGGTCGAAGTTCTCCGTCGGGTACCCGCGCTCCCGCATCACGATCGTGACCAGCCGCTGCGCCTGCGCGGTGGCCTCCTCCGGCGCGTCCACGAACCGCGCCTGCACCTCGGTCCACGACTCGGTGAAGCGCTCCCGCGCCTTCGGGTCGAGCGGCCGGAGTTCGAGCGAGCGGTGGCGTTTCTCGCGGGCGGTCAGCTCCCGCTCCGCCTCCCGCCGGCTCCCCCGTTCCTCCAGCAGCCTGTCGTACTCGGTGCCGTACTTCGCGTGCAGCCTGCGGCTCCGCTGTCGGGTCGCGACGACGGCCCCGGCGGCGATGACGAGAAGGACGACGATGATCACCAGAATCAGTGCGAGCATCACACCTCCAGAGGTGAGAACGCGCCGGCCACCCGTCATCCTTTGTGGACGTACGGCACCCCCGGACGCGCCTCCCCCACCCGACCGTAGCGCGAAAGCCGAAAACCGCATCTTTCGCGGGGAGGCGAAAGGATTGCTGGTCACGGGGGCCGGCAGCCGAATGGACCGATGGACATCGACACACTCGACCGGTATGCCGCATTGCTTCTTGACGTCGGCGTCGCCCTCCGCCCCGGCCAGACCCTCGCCGTGAACGCCCAGGTCGAACACCACCCGCTGGCCAGGGCGCTGGCCGAGGCCGGCTACCGGCGGGGCGCCGGCTACGTCGACGTCTGGTACTTCGACCAGCAGGTCAAGCGGTCCCGGGTGGCGCACGCGCCGGAGGCCACCCTGGCCGGCAACCCGCGCTGGTGGGACACCCGGTACGAAGACCTCGGCGAGCGCGGCGACTGCCTGGTCAAGCTGCACGGCGACCCGTACCCCGGGCTGCTGGACGACCTCCCCGAACACCGCGTCGGCCTGGACCGCTCGCCGGCCTGCGCCTCCCTGTTCCGCGCCCAGATGTGGGGCCTGGTCTCCTGGTGCATCGCGCCCTACCCGACCGAGGGCTGGGCGCGGGCCGTCTACGGCGAGCCGGACGTGGCCCGGCTGTGGGACGAGGTACGCGGGTTCCTGCGGCTGGACGCCGACGACCCGGTGCTGGCCTGGCAGCGCCACCTCGACCGGCTGGAGCGGCGGTGCGCCACGCTGGACGCCCTCGACCTGGTCGGCCTGCACCTGTCCGGCGAGGGCACCGACCTGCGGCTCGGCACGATCCCCGGCGCCGGCTGGAAGACCAGCACGCTGACCAACCCGCGCGGCGAGCGCAACCTGCTGAACATGCCGACCGAGGAGGTGTACACCACCCCTGACCACCGCCGTACCGAGGGCGTGGTGTCCGCGACCCGGCCGCTGAACCTGTCCGGCACCGTGGTGGAGGGGCTGGCGCTGGAGTTCCGCGGCGGCGAGATCACCGGCGTGCGGGCCCGGCACGGGGCCGACGCGGTACGCGCCTCGATCGCGGTGGACGACGGCGCGCGGCGGCTCGGCGAGGTCGCGCTGGTCGACGGCACATCGCCGATCGGCCGCAGCGCCACCCCGACGTTCCTGGACACGCTGCTGGACGAGAACGCGACGTGCCACCTGGCCTGGGGCGGCGGCATCCCGTCGGTGTTCGACGACTTCCGCGAGCGCGGCCCGGAGCAGCTGGCCGAACTCGGCGTGAACCGGTCCGCCAACCACATCGACTTCATGGTCGGCGGACCCGGCGTGACCGTCACCGGCCTTACCGCGAGCGGCGACGAGGTCACGATCCTCGCCGGCGACGCCTGGCAACTGGCGGACTGACTGACACCACCCCGCCCGTCCGCTCGCACGATCAAGGCGTTGTGCCCGCGTTGTCATGTGAAAACGCGGGCACAACGCCTTGATCGTGGCACAGTGGGCCTGTTATGGCCTGGCCCGTGGTCAGACCTCGATGATCGTCGGGACGATCATCGGGCGGCGGCGGTAGGCGTCGGAGACCCAGCGGCCGACGGTACGGCGCACCTGCTGCTTGAGCTGGTGCGGGTCGGAGATCCCCTCCGCCGCCGCCCGGTCGAGCTCGGCCTGGATCAGCGGGAGCACCTCGTCGAAGGCGCGCTGCTCGTCGGAGAAGCCGCGGCCGGAGATGATCGGCTCGGTCACCACCTTGCCGGTCACCGAATCGACCACGACCGTGACCGCGATGAAGCCGCCCTCGGCGAGTATCCGCCGGTCCTTCAGCGACACCTCGCCGACGTCGCCGACGGCCAGGCCGTCGACGTACACGTACCCGCAGTCCACCTTGCCGACCACCTTGGCGATGCCGTCCACCAGGTCGACCACCACGCCGTCCTCGGCCAGCACCACCCGGTCCGGCGGCACGCCGGTGGCCTCGGCGAGGTTGGCGTGCGCGCGCAGGTGCCGCCACTCGCCGTGGATCGGCAGCACGTTGCTGGGCCGGGTCAGGTTGAGCACGTACAGCAGCTCGCCGGCCGGCGCGTGCCCGGACACGTGCACCTTCGCGACGCCCTTGTGGATCACGGTCGCGCCCCACCGGGCCAGCCCGTTGATCACCCGGTACACGGCGGTCTCGTTGCCCGGCACCAGGCTGGAGGCCAGTATCACGGTGTCGCCGGGCTCGATGCGGATCTGGTGGTGGTCCCGGTTGGCCATCCGGGCCAGCGCGGACAGCGGCTCGCCCTGGGAGCCGGTGGAGACCAGCACGACCTGCTCGGGCGGCAGGTTCATCGCCACGTCCATGCCGACGATCAGGCCCTCCGGCACCCGCAGCAGGCCCAGGTCGGAGGCCACCCCCATGTTGCGGACCATGGACCGGCCGACGAGGGCGACCTTGCGGCCGTACCGGTTGGCGGCGTCGAGCACCTGCTGCACCCGGTGCACGTGCGAGGCGAAGCACGCGGTGATGACGCGGCGACCGGCGGTCCTGATCAGCTCGTCGATGACCGGCCCGATCTCCCGCTCGGCGGTGACGAACCCGGGTACCTCGGCGTTGGTGGAGTCCGACATCAGCAGGTCAACGCCCTCGCCGCCGAGCCGGGCGAAGCCGCCCAGGTCGGTGAGGCGCCCGTCCAGCGGCAGCTGGTCCATCTTGAAGTCGCCGGTGTGCAGGACCAGGCCGGCCCCGGTGCGGATGGCCAGCGCGAGCGCGTCCGGGATGGAGTGGTTGACCGCGAAGAACTCGCAATCGAACGGGCCGAGCCGCTCGCGGCCGCCCTCGGCCACCTCGAGCGTGTACGGGGTGATCCGGTGCTCGCGGAGCTTGGCCTCCACCAGCGCGAGCGTGAAGCGCGACCCGACCAGCGGGATGTCCGGCTTCTCGTGCAGCAGGTACGGCAGGCCGCCGATGTGGTCCTCGTGACCGTGCGTGAGGATGATCGCCTCGACGCGGTCCAGCCGGTCCAGGATCGAGCGGAAGTCCGGCAGGATCAGGTCGACGCCGGGCTGGTCGGAGGCGTCCGGGAAGAGGACGCCGCAGTCGACGATCAGCAGCCGCCCGCCGTGCTCGAACACGGTCATGTTGCGGCCGATCTCGCCGATCCCGCCGAGCGGGGTGATGCGCAGGCCGCCAGGGGGCAGAGCGGGCGGCGTACCGAGTTCGGGATGCGGATGGCTCATGCGCCCACCTCGCTACGCTCACCGGCCGCATGAGGCACGAAGGCACTGTGCCCATGATTCGCTCGCTGACGCTCGCTCATGCGGCCTTCACCGCCACCTCCAGGCCGGCGGCCCGCAGGTCCGCCGCGATGGCCGCGGCGAGGTCGGGGTCGGCGTCGGCCAGCGGCGGCCGTACCGGACCGCCGGGCAGGCCGACCATGCCGAGCGCGGCCTTGGTGGCGATGACGCCCTGGGTACGGGTCATGATCCCGGTCACGGCGGGGGCCAGCCGCTGGTTCAGCCGGGCCGCCTCGGCGACCCTGCCGTCCTCGTACGCGTCCAGCATCTCCCTGATCCGCACGCCGAGCACGTGCCCGACGACGCTGACCACGCCGACCGCGCCGAGGGCGGCGAGCGGCAGGTTGAACTCGTCGGCGCCGCAGTAGTACCTGAGGTCGGTGGCGCCCAGCACGCGGGCGGCGGCCAGCACGTCGTTCTTCGCGTCCTTGACGGCGACGATGCGCGGGTGCTCGGCCAGCCGCAGCAGCGTGTCGGTGGCGATCGCGGTACCGGCGCGGGCCGGGATGTCGTACAGCATCACCGGCAGCCCGGTCGCGTCGGCGACGGCGGTGAAGTGCTGGCGCAGGCCCTCCTGCGGGGGCTTGTTGTAGTACGGCGTGACGACGAGCAGCCCGTGCGCGCCGGCCTTCTCGGCGGCCCTGGCGAGCTCCATGGTGTGCCGGGTGTCGTTGGTGCCGACACCGGCGGTGATGACGGCACGGTCGCCGACGGCCTCCAGGACCGCGCGGAGCAGGCTGTCCTTCTCCGCGTCCGAGGTGGTCGGGGACTCGCCGGTGGTGCCGCTGAGCACCAGGCCGTCACACCCGCCCTCGTCGACGAGGTGGGTGGCGAGCCGCTGCGCGCCGTCGAGGTCGAGCGCACCGCCGGCGGTGAACGGGGTGACCATCGCCACCGCGATCCGCCCGAACGGGCGGTCGGAACTGAGAGTCATACCGGCAACGCTACTCGACTCGGGACGGGGCGTACCCGGTAACAGCTCCGGGTCGGGCCGGATGGCGGGCGAGGTACGGCGGATGGCAGGACCTGTGCCGGCGGTGGTGCCGGTCGGCGCCGGCTGGGCAAGGAAGGCGGCCCGGAGGGCGCGCCGTCGGACCTTCCGACCGAGCCGGCAGGACGGGAGCCCTCCGTCTGCGAGGCCGGGTCCGACGGGCGGCGCCTCCTCCGGGCCGCCGTTCCAACCTTTCACCGCTCTTGCGGTCCCGTGACACGTCGGTCGGGGGTCCAACGGGTCACGGGACTCGAAGGGGGTATCGGGCCATACCGGGGCGGCGTTACAGCAATCACCCTTCGGTGACGTACGGGCTGCTGGCGACCTCGGTGCCGTCGTCGAGGGCCGTCAGCCGGAAGTCGGAGAAGACGTTCGGCGCCACCCGCTGGAGCTCGCGGAGGCAGGCGATCGCGAGCGCGCGGATCTCGATGTCGGCCTGCTCGGAGGCGCGCATCGCGATGAAGTGCCGCCAGGCGCGGTAGTTGCCGGTGACGACGATGCGGGTCTCGGTCGCGTTGGGCAGCACCGCCCGCGCCGCCTGGCGGGCCTGCTTGCGGCGCAGCGTCGCGTTCTCCACCCCGGCGAACTTCTTCTCCAGCGCCTCCAGCAGCTCGTTGTACGCCTGGACGGAGGCGTCGGCGGCAGCGAGGAACCTCGCGTGCAGCTCGGGGTCGTCGGCGATGACGTCGGGCTCCACCATCTCGGCGTTCCGCTCCGGCACGTACCGCTGGGAGAGCTGCGAGTACGAGAAGTGCCGGTGCCGGATCAGCTCGTGGGTGAGCGAGCGCGACACGCCGGTGAGGTAGAAGGTGACACTGCCGTGTTCCAGCACGGACAGGTGACCGACCTGGAGAATGTGCTCCAGGTACCCGGCGTTGGTCGCGGTGGCCGGGTTGGGCTTCTTCCACGACTGGTAGCAGGCCCGGCCGGCGAACTCGGCGAGCGCCTCACCGCCGGCCGCGTCGGTGGTCCACGGCACGTCGGCGGGCGGGTCGAAGTGGGTGTAGGCGATGACCTGGACCTTCATCGGGGCGATCGCGGGCACGACGGGCCACCTTTCGTCCGTGGGAGGGCTGTCTCGCAGCCTACCTACGCGGCCAGGCCGCCGGCCCGGACCGGCACGCGACGTCAGGTGACGGTTGACTGACGTCACGGTTGATGTCACTATGGCGTCATGGACATCAGCCCGTACGTCGAGAACCTGCGGACCAGCCTGGCGGCGGCCGCGGCGGCCGGCGGGTCCGAGACGGCGCGCGCCGGCGAACTGCTGGCCGGCGCCCTCGACGCCGCCACCCGGCTCAGCATGTTGGACGCCCTCGGCACCGCCGCGGCGGAGATCACCGCCGCGCTCCCGGACTCATCCGTCGAACTCCGGCTCCGCGGCCGCGAGCCGGAGTTCGTCGTGACCCGGATCGAGACGGAAGCCGAGGCCCCGCCGGAGCAGGCCGCCCCGGTGGAGACCGGCGAGGACACCGCCCGGGTGACCCTCCGGCTCCCGGAAACCCTCAAATCAAAGGTCGAGCAGGCGGCGGCCCGCGAGGGCCTGTCGGTCAACGCCTGGCTGGTCCGCGCCGTCGCGCGGGCCACCGAGTCCGGGGGGCGGCCGTCGAGCCCGCCGCCGGGCGGCGGCTGGTCGAAGGGCCCGAAGCGGTTCACCGGATACGCCAAGAGCTGACCGCAGATCCCTACGGAGTCGTCATGGAATTCGCCACCCCCGAGCCGGTCACGCTCGTCATCAAGGTCCCCTCCGGGACCATCGACGTGACCGCCGACAAGGTCACCACCAGCGAGGTCGAGCTGCTGCCCGACAACCCGGACGACGAGGCCGCCCGCCGGCTCGTCGATGGCGCCACCATCGCCCTGAAGGGCCGGGAGCTGGTGGTGGAGGTGCCACAGAAGCTGCGCCTGTTCCGGTTCCCCAGGCTGTCGCTGCGGGTGACGGTACCGCTGGACTCCACCGTGCGGGCCAGCATCGCGTCGGCCGAGATGCGGACCACCGGCCAGCTCGGCGGCCTGGAGGTGAAGGCGGCCTCCGGGGACGTCGCGATCGACCGGGTGGTGGGGCGCTGCGTGGTCCACACCGCCTCCGGCGAGGTGGGGATCGGCAGCGTCGAGGGCGACGGCAGCGTCCACACCGCCTCCGGCGACATCGGGATCCGTGCCTTGAACGGCACCTGCGAGGTCCGGGCCGCCTCCGGCGACGTGGGCATCGAGGCCCTCACCGGCAGCCTGAACTGCCACACCGCCTCCGGCAACGTACAGATCGGCGCGATGGACCAGGGCGAGGTCAAGGTCTCCACCGGCTCCGGCGACGTGCAGATCGGCGTCCGCCGCGGCGCCCACGCCTGGCTCGACCTCAACACCGGCTCCGGCACGGTGGGCAGCAACCTCGACACCGCCGGCGAACCTCCCTCCGGCACCCCCGACGTCTCCATCCGCGCCAACACCGGCTCCGGCGACATCCTCCTCACCCGAGCCGGGTAACCGCTGGACGTCGACCCCTCGGCCGCGGCTGTATGTGCTGCCGCCGTCGCCCTCTCCGGCACCATCCGCGAGCACCTGCCGCTGGCGTGCTGGGGGTGACTATGCCTCGACACCTTTGGCGGCGGTCTGGAGGTGGGGGCCCAGGTTGCCGGCTCCGGTGATGTGCAGGCCGGAGAGGTTGAGCCAGCCGGCCATGGCGGTGAGTTCGGCGGCGAGGTGTTCGGCGACCTCGGGGGCGGGGCGGCCGTCCTCGAGGTGGGCGGACTGGACGCGGAGGACGCCGGCCTGGCGGTCGGACTTGAGGTCGACCCGGGCCACCAGGTTGTCGCCGAGCAGGAAGGGCAGCACGTAGTAGCCGTGGACGCGGCGGTCGGCGGGGACGTAGATCTCGATCCGGTACCGCATCCCGAACAGCCGCTCGGTACGGTCCCGCTCCCAGACCAGCGGGTCGAACGGGACGATCAGGGCCCGGGCGTTCACCTTCCGGGGTACCCGGGCGTCGCGGTGCAGGTACGCCTGCTGGCGCCAGCCCCGCACGGTGACCGGCAGCAGCTCGCCGGACTCGACCAGCTCGGCGATCCGCGGGTTGGCGTCGTCCAGGCTGAGCCGGTGGTAGTCGCGCAGGTCGCGGGCTGTCGCCACGCCGAGCGCGGCGGCGGCGCGGCGGAGGAGTTCGCGCTGCGCGTCGGCGCGGGGAGGGGTGGGAGTGGCGAGGATCTCCGGCGGCAGCACCCGTTCCGGCAGGTCGTACAGGCGCTCGAAGCCGCGCCGGGAGGCGGTGGTGACCCGGCCGCACCAGAACAGCCACTCCAGCGCGATCTTCGCGTCGTGCCAGTCCCACCACGGGCCGGTGCGGGCCGGCCGCTCCTCCTCCAGCTTGCCGGCCCCGATCGGCCCGCGCTCGGCGACCTGCGCGTACACCTTCTCCACGAACCCGGGCCGCTCCCGCTGGATGCGCCGCATCCGCCCCCACGCGGTGTGCTCGGCGTCGGCCATCCGCCAGCGCAGCAGCGGCTGGAGCTCGACCGGGAGCAGCGACGCCTCGTGGCCCCAGTACTCGAACAGCTCGCGCGGGCGGCGGTAGGCCATCCGGTCCAGGGTCGCCGTCCGGTAGCCGCCGAGCCGCGAGTACGCCGGCAGGTAATGGGCCCTGATCAGCACGTTCACCGAGTCCATCTGGAACAGGCCGGTGCGGCCGAGCACCCGGCGCAGGTGGCGGCGGCCCACCTCGGCGCCGGGGCGGCGGTCGGTGAAGCCCTGCGCGGCCAGGGCGATCCGGCGGGCCTGGGTGAGGGTGAGTGTCTCGGGCACGTTCCGCATAGTGCCACGGACGACCGACAAAACGCCGACGCCGGTTTCCGCCCAGGTCAGCCGCTGCTACCGCCGGGAGCGGCGGCGGCCCTCGGCGGTGACGACCATGGCGACGGCGGCGACGATCAGCGCGCCGCCGGCCAGCAGCCCCGCCGTCACCGGTTCGTGGGCGATCACCGCGCCGAGCAGCACCGCGATCGCCGGATTGACGTAGGCGTAGGTGGACACCGTGGACACCGACGCGTGCGCCAGCGCCCACACGTAGGAGGTGAACGCCACCAGCGATCCGAAGACGATGAGGTACGCCAGCCCCAGCCAGGACCGCCCGCTCACCGCCCCGGCCGAGAAGTGCTCGCCGCGGACCAGCCCGACCGCGAAGCAGGTCAGTCCACCGGTGACCATCTCGATCGCGGTGGCCAGGAACGGGCTGGCCGGCATGGGCGCCCGGGTGGTGCCGTAGGAGGCGGCCGACCAGGCGAACGAGCCGACCATGAGTATCACCGCCGGCCCGATCCGCACGGTCCGGTCACCGCCCGGCAGCAGCAGCACCGCCACCCCGGCGAAGCCGACCGCCACCCCCAGCAGGCTGAACCGGCTCGGCCGGTCGCCGGCCGCGAACCTGATCAGCGCCACCCACAGCGGGATGGCCGCGACCAGCAGCGCCGCCAGGCCGGAGCCCAGCCCCAGGTCCTCGGCCAGCACCACCCCGCCGTTGCCGACGCCGAGCATGAACACGCCGGCCACGGCCGGGGCGACCAGCTCCCGGCGGCGGGCCCGCAGCGCGCCCGGCCGCACGATCGCGAGGATGCCGAACAGCAGCAGCCCGGCCAGGCAGAAGCGGAACCCGGCCGACAGCATCGCCGGCAGGGTCTCCACCGTCACCTTGATGCCCAGGTAGGTGGAGCCCCAGATGACGTACACGAGCGCGAGCGCGATCCAGATCTGCCGGCGCGAGGCGCGCGAACCGCCGGAATCGTGGGGAAACGCCACCGCCGACTCGACAGTAACGTTACTCTCTACACTCATGCACCAGAGTAACAACGCAGATCACGGGGGCGGCCGGGGAAGCAGCGTGACCCGGCTCACGGCCGACCTGCGGGCCATGGTCACCGCCGGCCGGCCCGGCGACGCGCTGCCCAGCGCCCGCGAGCTGGTGGCGCGGTACCGGGTGAGCCCGGTCACCGTCACCCGGGCACTGCACACGCTGGTCGCCGAGGGCCTGGTGCAGACCCGGCCGGGGCACGGCACGTTCGTCGCCGCCGGCATGGTCGGCGAGCCGGCGACGACCCGCCGGACGGCGGCCGGCCGGCCCGGCGGCCCCGACCTCGGCTGGCAGACGGTGGCGCTGGCCGACCGGGTGGTCGACGACGGCGGCCTCGCCGCCAACCTCGAACCGCCGGACCCCGCGGCGTCCAACCTGTCGACCGGGTACCTGGACGCCAAGCTCACCCCGGCCAGGGCGCTCGCCGACGCGCTCGCCAGGGCCGGCCGCCGCCCCGGTGCCTGGGAGCGCCCGCCGGTCGCCGGCCTGCCCGCGCTGCGCCGGCTGCTCGCCGACCAGGCCGGCGTCGAACCGGCCGACATGCTGGTGGTGGCCGGCGGCCAGGCCGGGCTCTCCACCGCGTTCCGCGCGCTGGTCCCGCCGGGCGCGCCGGTGCTGTTCGAGACCCCCACCTACCCCGGCGCGATCATCGCCGCCCGGGTCGCCGGCCTGCGGCCCGTCCCGGTGCCCGCCGACAGCGACGGCCTGCGGCCCGACCTGCTGGCCGAGGCGTTCGCGATGACCGGGGCGCGGATGCTGTACTGCCAGCCCGCGTACGCCAACCCGACCGGCGCCGTGCTCGCGCCCGCCCGGCGTGCCGCCGTCCTCGACGCGGTACGCGGGGCCGGCGCGTTCCTGCTGGAGGACGACTGGGCGCGGCACTTCGGCCTGCCGGGCCCGCCACCGCCGCCGCTGATCCGCGACGACCCGGACGGCCACGTCGTGCACCTGGCCACGCTCACCAAGCCGATCTCGCCCAGCCTGCGGATCGCCGGACTGGCCGCCCGCGGCCCGGCGCTGGCCCGGCTGCGGGCGCTGCGCGCGGTCGACGAGTTCTTCGTGTCCCAGCCGCTCCAGGAGGCGGCGGTGGAGTTCCTCACCGCGCCGGCCTGGCCGCGGCACCTGGCCACGCTGCGCCGCGCGCTCACCGTCCGCCGCAACACGCTGGTCGAGGCGCTGCGGGCGGCCGGCCTCGACCCGGGCCGGATTCCCGGCGGCGGCCTGCACCTGTGGGTACGGCTGCCGGACGGCACCGACCCGGCCGCGGTGGCCCGGCGCTGCGCCCGCAACGGCGTGCTGGTCGACGCCGGTGACGCCTATCACGCCGCCGAGCCGGACGGCCCCTACCTGCGGCTGACCTTCTGCGCCGCCGGCCCCGACGCGCTGGCCGCCGGGGCCCGCGTGATTGCCGAGGCCGTCAGCGGGCAGACTTAGGGAATGTTTTCCACGGTCGAGGACTGGCTGGTACGGCTCGGTGACCACATCGGGCCGTGGCTGTACGCGATCCTCGGCGCGCTGGCGTTCGCCGAGGCGGGCTTCTTCCTCGGCTTCGTGCTGCCGGGCGAGACCGCGCTGCTGGTGGGCGGCTTCCTGGCCAGCAAGGGCGTGCTGAACCTGCCGATCATGCTGGTGGTGGCGATCGGCTCGGCGATCGCCGGCGACTCGCTGGGCTACGAGGTGGGCCGGTTCTTCGGCCCGAAGCTGAAGCGGTCCTGGATCGGGTACCGGATCGGCCACACCCGCTGGGAGAAGGCCGAGGGGTTCCTGCGCCGGCACGGTGGCAAGGCCGTGTTCATGGGCCGGGCGGTCGCGCTGCTGCGGGCGCTGGTGCCGGGCCTGGCCGGCGCGAGCGGGATGCGGTACCGGACGTTCCTGCCCTGGAACGCGGCCGGCGGCATTCTCTGGGGCGGCGGCTGCGTGGTGCTCGGCTACGTGTTCGCCAAGTCGCTGGACGCGGTGTCGGAGTACCTGAGCTGGGGCGGCATCGTCCTGTTCGTGGTCGTCGTCGCCGGCTGGATCGGCCTGCACTTCTGGCGGCGGCACCGGGAGCGGGCCGAGGAGCGCACGGCCGAGCCCGAGCCGGCCCGGGACTGAGCGTGACCGGCGGCGGGGGCGTGCGCATCCGGCCGCTGGTCGAGGCCGACCTGGAGGCGGTCGCCACCCTGCACGTGCGCGGCTGGCAGTGGGCCTACGCCGGGATCATGCCGCAGGTGTACCTGGACAGCCTGACCGTGGCCGACAACCTGGCCCGCCGCCGGCGGCGCCGCGAGTCCGGCGCGCTGCCCGCCGACGAGCTGGTGGCCGAGCGTGACGGCGTGCTGGTGGGCTGGGCCGCCGTGGGGCCGTACCGGGAGGATCCGGACGGGCTGGACCGCACGGTCGGCGAGCTGTACGCGATCTACGCCCACCCGGACGCGATCGGCACCGGCGTGGGCCGTGCGCTGATGGCCGCCTCGCTCGACCTGGCCCGCGCCGCCGGGTACCCGGAGATCCGGCTGTGGGTGCTGGAGGGCAACCACCGGGCCCGCCGCTTCTACGAGAAGGCCGGTTTCGCCGCCGACGGGGCGCGGGCGTACTACGAGCGCGAGGGTGTCCGGGTCCCGGAGATCCGCTACGCGAGATCCCTCTAGGCTGGGCGTATGGCCGACGTGAGCGTGCGGCCGGCGCGGGCCGCTGACGCCGGGGAGATCGCCCGCATCCAGGTGGTCGCCTGGCGGACCGGGTACGAGCGGCTGGTCCCGCGCGAGGTGCTGGCCGCGCTGGACGCGGAGGCGATCGCCGGGGAGTGGCTGAGGGCGGTGACCGCGCCGCCGACCGACCGGCACCGGGTGATGGTGGCCCTGGAGGGCGACTGGACGGTCGGCTTCAGCGCGTTCGGCCCCGCCGACCCGGACGAGGAGCGGGTCGGGCCGGAGACGGCGGCGATCCAGACCCTGCTGGTGGAGCCGCGTTGGGGCCGGCGGGGGCACGGGTCGCGGCTGCTCAACGCCGCCGCCGACCTGCTCCGCGAGGACGGCGCCCAGACCGTGCTGGTCTGGGTGCCGGAGGCCGACACCCGGACCCGCGGCTTCTACGAGTCCGCCGGCTGGGAGCCGGACGGGGCGGTGCGCAGCCTGGACGTGGGCGGCAAGCTGGTCCGCGAGGTCCGGCTGCACGCGTCCCTCACCGGCGAAGCAGCAGGTTGACGTCGCCGAACTCGTGCCAGCGGTAGCCGCCGGCCAGCGCGGCCCGGTACGCCACCGTCAGCAGCGGCCGCCCGGCCACCGCCTCCAGCATCTGCAGGTGGCTCGCCTCCGGCTCGTGCCAGCCGGTCAGCATCCCGTCCACGGTGGACACCCCGCGCTCCGGCGTGACCACCAGGTCGGTCCAGCCGGACACCGGCCGTACCGTGCCGTCCCGGCCGGCCGCCGACTCCAGCGCGCGCACCACGGTGGTACCGGCCGCGACCACCCGGCGGCCGTCGGCGCGGGCGGCGTTCACCGTGGCGGCCGTGGCCGCCGGCAGCTCGAACCACTCCGCGTACGGCGGGTCGCCGGACTCCAGCGACGACACCCCGCAGTGCAGCACCAGCGTGGCCACCTGCACGCCGCGGCCGGCGAGCTGGCGCAGCAGCCGGCGGGTCAGCGGCCGGCCCGCGCTCGGCATGGTGACGCTGCCCGGCGTGTCGGCGTACTCGTTGCGGTAGGCCGACAGCGGCCAGCGGCGCGGCACGTACGGGTACCGGATCGGCGTGCCGTGCTCGGCCAGGTAGGCCGCGAGCGGGATCGGCGTCCGCACCACCGCCCGCCACAGCCGGGACCGGGTCAGGCCCGGTGGGTGCGAGCCGGTGACGGTGACCGATCCCCCGCCGGCCACCCGGATCACGGCGCCGGTGCGGTCGGCGTAGGACTGCCTGCTACCGCCGGCTGTCGCCGCCCGCACCTCCACCACCCAGCGGCCCCCGGTGGCGGCCAGCGCGGCCGGGTAGTCCACTCCGGACTCCGGCAGTGGCGTGGACAGGTGCACGGCGACACGGTCGCCGTCCGGTGTCACCCCGGGCAGCTCGGCCGCGAGCGTGTCGGAGCTGTTGAGCACCAGCACGTCGCCGGCACGCAGCACCGCCGGCAGGTCGGCGGCCCGCGCGTGGCGTACCCCGTCCGGGCCGGCCACCAGCATCCGCACCTGGTCGCGCGGGGTGCCGGACTCCTCCGGCGGCGCGGTCGCGATCAGGTCCGGCGGCACCGTGAACCCGGTGAACACGGCGGTCATGCCGGCACCTCGCTGGCGGCGGCCGGTGCGGCGGCTGGTGCGGCTGCCAGTGCGGCGGCCTCGTACCGGCCGGACGGCAGGTCGCCGTCGACCAGCCGGCGCAGGGCCGGCACCGCGGACTCCGGCTCCGGCCGGTCGCTGATGTCCTCGCCGGGGAAGGCGTCCTGGTGCATCCGGGTACGCAGGTCGCCGGGGTCGACCGCGTACGCCCGCAGCCACGGCTCCTCCACACCGAGCACCTTGGTGAGCTGCTCCAGGGCGGCCTTGGACGCGCCGTAGCCGCCCCACCCCTCGTACCCGGACACGGCGGCGTCCGAGGTGATCGCCAGCAGCCGCCCGCCGGCCGCGCGCAGCGCGGGCAGGGCCAGTTGCACCAGCCGGAGCTGGGCGACGGTGTTGGTCTCGAAGACGTCGCGGAGCGCGTCGACGGGGTAGTCGGCCAGCCGCGGCAGCGGGCTCGGGCCGAGCGTGCCGGCGTTCAGCACCAGCAGGTCCACGGCGGGACCGGCCGCGTCCACGAGCACCCGCCGGTGCGCCTCGTCGGTGACGTCGCCGCGCAGCGCCGTCACGGTGGTGGCGCTGGCCAGGTAGTTCTCGGCGTCCTGCAGCTCGTGCCAGGTGCGCGCGTCGATCACCAGGTGCCACCCGTCGAGGGCGAGGCTGGCGGCGAGCGCCCGGCCGAGGCCGCGGGAGGCGCCGGTCACGATCGCTGTCTTGGTCATGCCTCCACGGTCCTTCCGCGCCGGGCGGTCACCCTCGGTCGCCGGCCGGTCCCGGCCTAGGACCTTGGACCCTGGACCTTGGTCGTACGACATCACGCACCTGGCCGGACAGGTACGGTCGGGGTGTGGGCGACGAAGCCGACATCCGGGACGTGTTCGCCGGGTACTGCGTGGAGCTGCCCCCGCTGTCCGCGCACCACACCCCCGGCGGCGCGCCCGTGTGGTCGTACCCGGTGGACGGCGCGGAGGCGTTCGTGCAGTGGCGGCGGCTGCGCGCGATCTTCGAGCTGACCGGCTGGTGGCCGTACGTCGACGAGGACGGCTGGCGGCCGCGGCTGGGGGAGCCCGAATCCGAGGTGCTGGCGCGCGGGCGGGCGATGGACGGCGCGGTGCTGCTGGCCGGCCGGTACAGCACGCACTGGGGCCAGGTGGCCGGGCTGCGGCTGGACGACACCACCTACGACGAGCGGCAGGTGCCGGAGACGCTGACCGAGATGCTGGACGACCCGCCGTTCTCCGGCACCTGCCGGATCGGGCTGGTCGAGACCTCGCACGGCTGGGAGGTGCCGGCCAGGGTGGGCTGGGGCGGCAGGGGCCGGCGGGCACCCGACCCCGCCGGCAACACGGCGGTGCTGCGGTACTGGCAGGAGCGCTGGGGCGCGGAGGTGCTGGCGCTCGGCGACGCCACCCTCGAACTGCTGGTGGCCCGGCCGCCACGGGACCGCGACGAGGCGGTCGCGGTGGCCCGCGAGCTCATCGCGTACTGCCCCGACCTGCTGCTGCCGCCCGAGTTCACGCTCGGCTTCTACGCCGCCCGGTACGCCCGTGGCGTTTCCTGGCGCTTCTGGTGGGACTAGTTTCTAGCCCTCGGTGACCAGGCCGGCGCGGACGGCGTAGAGGGCCGCCTGGGTACGGTCGGCGACGCCGAGCTTGCCGAGGATGGCGGACACGTGCGCCTTCACGGTCTTCTCCGACAGCGCCAGCTCGCGGGCGATGAGGCGGTTCGACAGGCCGCGGGCGAGCAGCCGCAGCACCTCGCGCTCGCGCGGGGTCAGCGGGTCCTCCTGCTCGGCCGCGACCCTGGCCATCACGGTCGCCGCGACCTGCGGGTGCAGCGGGGCGCCGCCGCGGTAGACGGTCCGCAGCGCGTCCGCCAGCTCAGCCGGTCCGACGTCCTTGAGCAGGTACCCGTCCACCCCGGCCCGCACCGCCGCGAGCACGTCGTCCTGACCGGCGAAGCTGGTCAGGACCACCACCTTGACGCCGGGATGGTGGTGGCGCAGCCGGCGTACCGCCTCCACGCCCGGCATCCCCGGCAGCATCAGGTCGAGCAGGACGATGTCCGGCTCGGTCCGCGGTACCAGGGCGAGCGCCTGCTCGCCGGTGCCGGCCTCGCCGACGACGTCCATGTCGTCCTGCAACTCCAGGAACGTCCGCAGCCCGGTCCGCACCACCTCGTGGTCGTCCACCAGCAGCAGCCGGATGGGATCGGTCACAGCGGCACCTCCGCGACGACGGTCGTACCCCGGCCGGGGGCCGTGTCGATGCGCAGGGTGCCACCGAGCGCGGCGGCCCGCTCGCGCATCGACACCAGCCCGAGGCGACGGGTGGCGCGCAGCGTACCGGCCAGGTCGAAGCCGGCCCCGTCGTCGGCCACCTCCAGCCGTGCCAGCGGTCTGACGTAACTCAGCGTGACACTCAGGTGGCGGGGCTCGGCGTGCTGGAGCGCGTTGCCGAGCGCCTCGGCGGCGATCCGCAGCAGCTCCCCTTCGACGCTGCGGGCGCGCGGCAGCTTGCCGGACACTGTGAACTCGATCGGCAGGTCGTGCACCCTGCGGAGCAGCTCGACCCGCTTGCGCAGGGCGACCGCGAGACCGTCGGTGTCCGGGTCGGCGGGCCGCAGCGTGTCCACCAGCGTGCGCAGCTCCTCCAGCGCGGCGGTCGACAGCGAACGCACCTGGTCGAGCACGGCACGTAACCGAGCGTCGCGGTCGCCGGCCAGGGTGGTCGCCGACTCGGCCGACAGGGTCAGGCTGAACAGCGTCTGGGTGAGCGAGTCGTGCAGGTCGCGGGCGAGCCGGGTGCGCTCGGCGGCCACCGACAGCTCCCGGGCCCGCTCGTGCCGCTGCGCGTTCACCAGCGCCAGCGCGGCCTGGCCGGCGAGCG
>JBJMIH010000017.1:0-16046 GCA_045806985.1 Mycobacteriales bacterium
ATTGCTGACCGCCAGCTGCGGGTTGTACCCCAGCTTCAGGCTGGTGAGCCGGAACAGCGCGGTGAACGCCGGGATCGAGAACGACACGACCACCTCGGCGCCGGCCGCCTTGAGCGCCGCCACCTGCGGCCCGACGTTGGTGTTGCCGGGCTGGTAGGTCTGCCGTGCCACCACCGAGGACTTCGGGATCTCCTGGTCCAGCCCCTTCACCCCGTCCTGGCCGAACTCGTCGTCCTGGGAGAAGTAGCCGATCTTCTTGCCCGCGAAGTTCTGCTTGAGGTACTGGCCGAGGATCTTGCCCTCCCGCACGTAGTCGAGCTGCCAGCCGAACGTCTGCGGGTACTTGCCCTGGTTGTTCCAGCAGGTGCAGCCGGACGCGACGAACAGGTCGGGCACCTTCTGCGAGTTGACGAAACCGAGCACGGCCGAGTGGGTCGGCGTGCCGAGGCCGTCCAGGAGCGCGAACACCTTGTCCTGGAGCACCAGCTGGCGCACCACCGAGGACGTCTTCGACGGGTCGTAGCCGTCGTCGCGGTACTTCAGGGTGATCTTGCGGCCGTTCACGCCGCCGTGCGCGTTGACGTAGTTGAAGTAGGCCTGGGCGGCCGGCGCGATCTCGCTGTAGCCGGGGGCGGCCGGTCCGGTGAGCGGTTGGTGGCTGCCCAGCACGATCTCCTTGGCGGTCACGCCGGGCGCGGAGGCCTTGCCGCCCGAGCTGGAGCCGCCGCAGGCGGCCGCCACCAGTGCCACGCCGGCGATGGCCGCCACCACAGGTGTGCGGGTTTTCATACGAGACCCCTTTCGGGTTCGTCGGCCGGCGCCATGTCCGGCCGGTCAGGGGGAGCCGGTGGGTGGCCCCCCATCCGCGCGGCGAGCCGCGCGAGCCCCCCGTTGATGCCGCGGGGGAACAGGAGCATCACCAGCACGAGCACCACGCCGTACCCGACGATGGGCAGGTTCGACCCCGTCGAGCTGGCGAACCCGTGGCTGGCGGAGAAGTTGGTGAGGAAGGTCGGCAGCAGGACCAGCACGAGACTGCCCCAGACCGCGCCGGCCAGGCTGCCGAGGCCGCCGAGCACGGCGCCGGCGAGCAGCGCGATCGACAGCGAGACGGCGAACGCGGTCGGCGCGACCAGCTCGGTGGTGACCGCGAGCAGCGCGCCGCCGAGCCCGGCGCAGCCCGCGCTGATGACGAACGCGAGCACCCGTACCTTGGCGACGTGCAGGCCGGCGAGGGTCGCCGCCACCTCGTCGTCGCGGACCGCCCGGAACGCCCTGCCCACCCGGCCGCGGGCCAGGTTGGCCAGCAGCACGAAGCAGACCAGCGCGGCCAGCGCGGTGATCCAGGCCTGCCAGCGGGTGAGCGGGAACGTGTCGCCGAGTCCGGTCGGCGTGGTGATGTTCACCGGGATGCCCTGGTCGCCGCCGAGCGTGTGGCTGTACCGGTTGGCCAGGCCGGGCAGCGCGACCGCGAACATCAGGGTGGCGCCGGCCAGGTACGGCCCGTGCAGCCGGGACGCCGCCACTCCGACCACCGCGCCGGCCGCCGCGGTGAGGAGCGTCGCCGCCACGAACACCACGGCCAGCGGCCAGTGCAGGTGTTCGAGGATCAGCGCGGTCGCGTACGCGCCGAGTGCCATGAACCCGCCGTTGCCGAGCGAGATCTGCCCGCTCAGTCCGACCAGGACGGTGAGCCCGGCCACGGCGACCGCCATCGCGGCGACCTGCGCCATCTGGTAGTCGCGGAAGTCGTCGATCCGGTAGCTGAGCAGCACCAGCAGCACGCCGCAGGCGGTCGCCACCAGCAGGTGGCGGGGAAGGGTGCGCTTCGGGAGCACGGCTACACCTGCCGGGTCGTGGTACGGGAGAACAGTCCCTGCGGTCGGACCATCAGCACCAGCACCAGCAGCCCGAAGCCGAACAGGGTGACCAGGTCGGAGCCGAGGTACCCGCCGACGTAGCTGAGCCCGACGCCCAGCACCAGCCCGCCGACCACCGCACCGAGCGGGCTGTCCAGCCCGCCCAGCACCGCGGCCGTGAAGCCGAGCACGAACAGCGGATCCATGCTGTTCGGGTGCAGCAGGGTGGCCGGCGAGACCAGCACCCCGGCGAGCGAGCCGAGCAGGCCGGCCAGCGCCCAGCCGAGGGTGAGCACCCGGCCCACCCTGACCCCGAGCAGCCTGGCCACGTCCGCCTCGAACGCCGCCGCCCGCATCCGCAGGCCCACCGCGGTGAACCGGAACATCAGCGCCAGCAGCACGGCCACGCCGAGCATCGCGCCGATGATGAACATGTCGAACGGGGACAGCGCGATCCGGTCCGAGCCGACCTTGATGCCGCGGATGGAGAAGGCGGACGGGAACGACTTGAATTGGCCGCCGTACAGGATGCCGGCCAGCCCCTCCAGGAAGGTGAGGACGCCGAGCGTCACGATGATCGCGTTGAGCGGCGGCGCGTTCTCCACCGGCCGGACGACCACCCGCTCGATCGCGGCCCCGAGCAGCAGCCCGGCGGCGAGCGCGGTGGTGAAGCCGAGCCAGTACGAGCCGGTGTGCCGGATCACGCTGAGCGCCAGGTACGTGGTGAACATGGCCATGCCGCCCTGGGCGAAGTTGAGGATCCGGGTGGCCCGCCAGATCAGCACCAGCGACAGCGCCACAGCCGCGTAGATCATGCCGAAACTGACCCCGCTGAGCGTGAACGAGATGAACTCCCGCATGGCGCCCCTCCCTGTCAGAAACCGAGGTAGTGGTGGCGGAGCGTGTCGTCGGCGGCCAGCTCGGCGGCCGGGGCGGAGGCGACCACCCTGCCGAGGTTGAGCACGATGCCGTGGTCGGCGATGGCGAGCGCGCTGCGGGCGTTCTGCTCGACCAGCAGCACGGTGAGGTGGCCGGTGTCGCGGAGCCGGCGGACCAGCGCCATGATCTGGGCGGCGATCCTGGGCGCGAGTCCCAGCGACGGCTCGTCCAGCAGCAGCACCGCCGGCCTGGCCATCAGCGCCCGACCGATCACCAGCATCTGCCGCTCGCCGCCGGACAGCGTGGCCGCCGGCTTGCGCCGCCGCTCGGCCAGCGCGGGGAACAGGTCGTAGGCCTCGCGGAGCGCGGCCGCGGCGTCGGCCCGGTTCCGCCGCCACAGGCCGCCGAGCCGGAGGTTCTCCTCGACGGTCAGCTCCGCGATGACCCCGCGGCCCTCCGGCACCTGGGACACCCCGGCCCTGACCACCTCCTCGGGGTGCCGGCTGAGCGGCACGCCGTCGAGCAGGATGCGGCCGTCCCGTGGCCGGACCATCCCGCTGACGGCCCGGAGCAACGTGGTCTTCCCGGCCCCGTTCGCACCCAGCACCGCGGTGACCTGGCCGGCCGCCACCTCGATCGAGACGCCGTTCAGCGCCCGGACGGCGCCGTACGACACCACCAGGTCCTGGATGTCCAGCGTGGACCCCTTGGCCGGCGGCACGGCGCTCCCGCTCACACCGCCTCCCGGTTCGCTCTCGCTCACGGTGCGTCCTGGTTCGCTTCGCTGCGCGGCTTCATGCCGTGTCGAGACTGCCTCCTAATCCTCCGGCCGTCTCGAAAGGGCGCCGCTCCGCTCTCGCTCACGGCGCCACCTCCGCGCCGAGGTAGGCGATCTTGACGGCCTCGTCGGCGCGTACCTCGTCCGGCCGGCCGGCCGCGATCACCTTGCCGAAGTCGAGCACGACGACCGTGTCGCACACCGACATCACCAGGTCCATGTGGTGCTCGACCACCACCACCGCCATCCGCTCGCGCAGCCGGCCGATCAGCTCACCGAGCTCGTGCAGCTCCGCCTCGGACAGGCCGCTGGCCGGCTCGTCCAGCATCAGCAGCTTCGGCTCGGCGACCAGCGCCCTGGCCAGCGCGATCCGCTTGCGCATCCCGTAGGAGAGCTGGCTGGGCAGCCGGTCGGCGGCGCGTACCGCGCCGAGCTCGTCCAGCGCGGCCAGCGCCCGCTCCCGCAGCGCGGCCTCGGCCCTGTCGGTGCGGGGCAGGCCGAACAGCGAGGCGGTGAACCCGATCCGCGCGCCGGCCGCGCCGACCATGACGTTCTCCACCGCGGTCATACCCGCGAACAGGCCCAGGCCCTGCAGCGTGCGGCCGATCCGCAGGCCGGCGAGCCGGTGCGGGCGGACCCGGGTCAGCTCGTGGCCGCCCCAGCGGACGGTGCCGGCCTGCGGCCGGACGAACCCGCAGAGGACGTTGAGGAGCGTCGTCTTGCCGGCGCCGTTGGGGCCGATCACGCCGGTGACCTGGTTCGGCGGTACGGCCAGCGACACCGCGTCGAGCGCGACGAGGCCGTCGAAGCGGACGGTCACATCGTGCGCCCCTAGGGCTGAATCGTCGTTCATCAGACGTCCTCTCCTTGCGAATAAGGAGTAGCGTCTTGGTGTGAATCCCCATTCAGGACCCGCGGCATCTCCCGCACAAGGCGGGTCGGGGACGTCGTAACCGAACCGTTACGAGGAGCGAGATATCGATGGACCTGGCGCTGTCGCTCGAGCAGGCCGTCCTGCGCGAGACCCTGGCGTCCTTCGTCGACCGCGAGATCCTGCCGAACGCCGTCGCCTGGGACCAGGCCGGCACGGTCGACCTGGAGATCGTCCCGCGGCTCGGTGAGCTCGGCTTCTTCGGCATCACCATCCCGGAGGAATTCGGCGGCGCCGGCGGCGACCACCTCGAGTACTGCCTGATGCTGGAGGAGCTGGGCCGGGGCGACTCGGCGATCCGCGGGATCGTGTCGGTGTCGCTCGGGCTGGTCGCCAAGACCGTCCTCGCCCACGGCGACGAGAAGCAGAAGGCCGAGTGGCTGCCGCGGTTGTGCTCCGGCGCGGCGCTCGGCTGCTTCGGGCTCACCGAGCCCGACACCGGCTCGGACGCGGCCTCGCTGACCACCAGGGCGGTCCGTGCCGGCGGCGACTGGGTGATCACCGGCCGGAAGATGTTCATCACCAACGGCACCTGGGCGGACGTCGCGCTGGTGTTCGCCAGGACCGGCGGGCCCGGCGCGAAGGGCATCACCGCGTTCCTGGTGCCGACCGGCACGCCCGGCTTCTCCAGCAACGAGATCACCGGCAAGCTCGGCCTGCGCGGTCAGGCCACCGCCGAGCTGGTGCTCGACGGGGTGCGGGTGCCGGACTCCTGCCGGCTCGGCGAGGAGGGCGGCGGCTTCCGGATCGCCATGGAGACCCTGGCCAAGGGCCGGATGTCGCTGGCGGCCGGCTGCGTCGGCATCATCGCCGGCTGCCTCAACGCCGCCGTCGAGTATGCGGGCCAGCGCACCCAGTTCGGCAAGCCCATCGCCGGCCACCAGCTGGTGCAGGACCTGCTCGCGCGGATGGCGGTGGAGGCGGACGCGGCCCGGCTGCTGGTCTGGCGGGTCGCCGACCTGATCGACCGCGGCCAGCCGTACGCGACCGAGGCCTCCATGGCCAAGCTGTTCGCCAGCGAGGCGGCGGTGCGGGCGGCCAACAACGCGGTGCAGGTGCTCGGCGGGTACGGCTACCTGGACGAGTACCTGGTCGGCAAGTACCTGCGCGACGCCAGGGTGACCACCCTGTACGAGGGCACCAGCCAGGTCCAGAAGCTGCTGATCGGGCGGGCTCTCACCGGAATCAACGCGTTCACCTGAACCGGACCCGGCCGACGACGTGGCCGGGTCCGGCGTTCAGGCGGTACCGGTCAGCGGACCGGGGAGACGTAGGCGTAGATGTTGCCCGGCCGGCCGGCCGCGCGGGCGTGCCGCGGGTCGAACGGTCCGCGCTCGTGCACGCCGTTGCTGGTGTTGCCCTCGATGGTGAGGATGCGGCCGTCGCTGTAGGTCTTCACGACGATGCCGATGTGGACGCTGGTCGAGGTGTTCTGCGGGCCGGTGCCGTAGAGCACCACGTCGCCGGGCCGCATCCCGTGGTCGGTGCGGTGCGCCGTGCCGCGGTGCACGCCCCAGTCGTAGAAGTACCCGGTGAAGGCCGTGTTGATGTTCACCCCGGCCTTCCGCCACACCCAGCTCGCGAACAGCGCGCACCAGGACTCGCACGGTCCGTACTTCGTGCAGTTGCTGCCCGGCGGGTGCTCGCCGGTGCCCAGCTGCGACCTGGCCACCGAGACGATCTTGGCCCGGGTGGATCCGCTGGCCGGCGGCGGTGCGGGATTGCCGCTGCCGCCGGTGCCGCCGTGCTTCCTGCCGGTGTGCCGGGTGACGCCCATCGCCTTCATGGTGATCGGGCCGGTGATCCCGTCCACCGGGGTGACGTGGTGGGCGGACTGCCAGCGCCGTACCGCGGCCGTGGTGCCGGACCCGTAGTCGCCGTTCGCCCTGGCGTGCGTCTTCCGCTGGACCGCCTTGACCTTCCCGGTCAGCTTGGCCATGGTCACGTCGCCCGCGTTGCCGTCCACCTTGATCCCGGCGTCGGCCTGGAAGTCGCGGACGGCGGCGGTCGTGTCCGGCCCGTAGATCCCGTCCACCCCACCGGTGGGCAGGTAGGCGAGTCCGACCAGGTCGCGCTGGAGCAGCCGGACGTTCTGGGTGTGCGCGTCCGCCGGTCCGGTCGACAGGAGCGCGACGCCGACCGCGACGGTCATCCCGGCCGCCACACCGGCCAGGACGGTCGCCAGCCGGCGCTTCCGTCTGTTCAGGGTCATGCCGGACAAGATCGAGGCGGTCGCTTAACGATCGCTGAACCCGGTGTCCGGTCGGGATCGCGCCGAATTGGCCCTGGTCAGGTGGCCGGCGGTGATCGAGGCTGGCGCGTATGAGCACTCCGCACTCCGACCGGGTCCGGGTGCGCCGGCTGCCCGAACGCGGGCGGTACGACCGTGCCACTCTCGACGCGATCCTCGACACCGGCCTGGTGGCACACGTCGCGTACCAGCACGAGGGCCAGCCGTGGTGCCTGCCGATGATGTACGCCAGGGTGGGCGACGAGGTGCTGGTGCACGGCTCGACCGGCAGCCGCACGGTGCGGGCGCTCGCCGCCGGCGTCCCGGCCTGCCTGACCGTGACGCTCACCGACGGGCTGGTGCTGGCCCGCTCGGCGTTCGAGCACTCGGCGAACTACCGTTCCGCCATGCTGCTGGGCACGTTCCGGCGGCTGGCCGACCCGGCCGAGGTGCTGGCCGGGTTCGCGGCGTACACCGACAAGGTGGTTCCCGGCCGGTGGGCGGAGGTGCGCCCGCCGAACCGCAGGGAGCTGGCCTCGGTGGTCCTGCTCGCGCTGCCGATCGGGGAGGCGTCGGCCAAGGTGCGGACCGGCCCGCCCACCGACGACGGCAGCGACGACGCGGCGCTGGACGTCTGGGCCGGCGTGGTCCCGATCATGACGGGTTACGGTGATCCGGAGCCGTCGCCGGGCCTGCGGGCCGGCATCCCACTGGCGGCGAGCGTGCGGCGGCTGGTGAACGGGACGGAGGACTGAATGCGGCTGACGGTGCTGGGCGGGGTCGGCGCGTGGCCCTCGGCCGGCGGCGCGTGCAGCGGGTACCTGCTGGAGCACGACGGGTACCGGGTGCTGGTGGATCCCGGGTACGCGGTGCTGCCCAAGCTGCTGACCAGGATCGGCGCGACCGAGGTGGACGCGGTGCTGGTCACCCACGGCCACCCGGACCACTGCGCGGACCTGAACCCGCTGCTGCGGGCCAGGACGATGGCCGACGAGCCGCCGCCCGCGCTGCCGCTGTACGCCCCGCCCGGTGCGGTGGACCGGGTGCTGGCCCTGGACAACCCGCGGATGACCGAGGGCGCGTACGCGCTGCACGCGTTCGACCCCGGCGACGACTTCGAGGTCGGCCCGTTCGCGGTGCGGACCTGGTCACTGCCGCACTTCGTGCCGAACGCCGGGCTGCGGATGGCCGCCGGCGGCCGGGTGGTCGCCTACACCGGCGACACCGGACCGGCGCCGGAGCTGATCGACCTGGCCAGGGACGTCGACGTGTACCTCGCCGAGGCCACCCATCCCGAGCGGGTGCCGGCCGAACTCGCGGCCTACCTGTCCAGCGCGGTGCAGGCGGGCGAGACCGCCGCCAGGGCCGGTGTCGGGCAGTTGCTGCTCACCCACCTGTGGCCGGGCACCGACCCGGAGGTGCCGCTCGCCGCGGCCGCGCGGGGGTACGCGGGGCCGGTCGCGGTGGCCACCGAGGGCCTCTCACTTATGTGACCTTTGGCTCCGCTTAAGTTATTCCTGCTGGTACGTCCGAACCGTCCCGATGGCTACCGTGTGAGCGCTCCCACCTGCCGTGAGGAGGATCCCAGCCGTGGACGAGTACTCCACTCTCGATCACACAGTCAGCCGACGAGGTGCCCTGAAAAGCGCCGGTGTCGTGGCCGCCGCCGTGGCCGGCCTCGAACTGTTCGGCTCGATCACCCGTGTCCCGCAACGCGCCGGGGCGGCGACCACGCCGCCCGACATCCAGTTCGACATCGGCCCCGTCTCCGCCGCGCCGCGGACCTCGGACACCGGGGTGGTCTTCGGCATGCCCCCTGTTCACACGGTCTTCCTGACCGCGCGGCTGCTGCGCACCCCGACCGCCGCCGACTCCACCACCCTGAACCGGGCCCTCACCACCATCGAGGCCAACTGGAACTACTCGGCCGCCGAGATGATCATCTTCATCTCCTACGGGCTGCCGTACTTCAACCGGCTGCCCGCGGCCACCGTCGCCGCCAACATGCCCCGGCTGCTGTCCAACAACAGCCGGTTCGCGCTCGAAGAGGCGGTGCCGTCGCCGACCGACGTCTCCCCGCAGAACCCCAACATCAGCAAGCTGCGGTTCAACGTCCCGGTCCAGATCGAGAACAACGACATCCTGTTCACGTTCCGCAGTGACAACCCCAGCTACGTCCAGGAGGTCCTCAACTGGTTCGGCGGCAGCAACACGCTGCGCGGCCACTCGATCGCCTCACCCAACTGGAGCGGGCTGCTCACCTTCACCTCCACCCGGCACATGTTCGTGCAGATCGGCATGCCCCAGGCGGTTGCCCAGCAGAACCACCTGGGGTTCGCGAACTTCGTCCAGCACCAGTCACCGATGTGGATGGGCTTCGCCGACCAGCAGACCAACGGGGCCGGGCCGGCGCCCGCCTGCACCTTCGCCGGGAACTCCTCGGCGCGGCTCACCAACGCCACGCCGGGAAGCTACTTCGACAACGGCGCCATCCAGCACCTGTCCCACGACATCCTCGACATGTTGCAGTGGTTCGACATGGACAGCCCCACCACGCCGCCCGACGACGACGGGGTGTTCACCGAGCGGGTGCAGTACATGTTCCACGCGCCCGAGATCAACAAGGGCAACTCCGACCAGTTCACCGACGGTGGCGGCCCGGCGTTCCTGCAGAACGAGAACCGCGGGTCCGGCTACGCGGCCCGCACCGCGCAGGGCGTCGGCACCAACAACAACGAGCACCGGATGGGTCACCTGTCCACGCTGCAACGCTCCTCGCGGGCCGGCGACGGCACGCCGCTCCACATCAGGATGGACGGTCCCGGGTTCGACAACATGGACGTGCCCGGCGGCACCAGCCAGCCGAAGCTCCAGTTCACCATCTTCGTCCCGACGTCGGACTTCTTCACCACGATGCGCCGCAACCAGGCCTCCCTCGACCTGGCCCAGGCCAACAACGTGCCGGAGACCGACAACGGTCTGGAGCGCTTCATCACCGCCACCCGGCGGCAGAACTTCCTGATCCCACCTCGCCGGCACCGGATCTTCCCGCTCCGCGAGCTGGGCTGACCGGCCCCGACCGCCGGAGCCGGCCGGGTCAGCGACCCAGCCGGCTCCGCACGGTGCCGAGGACCTGTTCCATCTCCGGCAGCCGCATCCAGAACAGCAGCGTGCCGAGCACCAGCCCGCCCAGGCCGCCGCCGACCACCAGCGCGGCGAGCGAGCCGGAGAAGCCCTGGCCGAGGAAGAGCGTGACGGTCAGCCACAGGGCGTACGCCAGGCAGCCGCCGAAGAAGCTGGCCACCGCCACCCGCAGTCCGGTCTGGACGATCTGCCGGCCGTCCAGCCGGCCCAGCCGGCGGCGCAGCAGGTACGCCGACACCACCACGCAGACCGCGTAGGACGCGGTGTTGCCCCACATCAGCCCGGCGACCACCGCGCTCGGCGGCAGCGTGTGGTACAGCACCACGTCCACCGTGACCTTCGCGCCGACCACGGCGACGTTGATCAGCGCCGGCGTGCGGGTGTCGCGCATCGCGTAGAAGGCGAAGATCTGCAACTGGCTGACCGCGAACAGCACCAGCCCCGGCGCGCCCGCGACCAGCGCGTGCCCGATGTCGGAGCCGCCGCGCCCGCCGGCCCTGCCGTGGCCGAGCAGCACCACGCACAGCGGTACCGCCATCGACATCAGCATGGCGGTGACCGGGATCAGCACCAGCGAGATCAGCCGGGTGCCGAGCGCCAGGTTGTGCGCCACCTCGTGGTACCGGTGCGCGACCGCGGCCCGCGACATCCGCGGCATCAGCGCGGTGATCAGCGACACCGCCACGATGCCGTGCGGCAGCATGAACATCAGCTGCGCGTTGGTGTACACGGTGAAGCCGGCCACCGCGTGGTGGTGCGTGATCTGCACCGCCAGCCGCTGCACCACCACCACGCCGATCTGGCTGACGATCACGTAGAACAGCATCCAGCTGGCCAGGTTGGCGGCCTCGCGCAGCCGGGCGTTGCGGTAGTCGAACCGCCACCGCCACCGGAAGCCGACCTTGCGCAGCGCCGGGACCAGCGCCAGCGCCTGCACCACGATGCCCAGCGTGGTGCCGCCGCCGAGCACCAGCACCTGGTTCGTGGTGATGCTGTGCGGGGTCAGCGTCTTCGGCCCCGGCATCGCGATGAACACCGCGCAGGTCGCCATGACCACGAAGTTGTTCAGGATCGGCGCCCACATCGGGGCGGCGAAGTGGCCGCGGGTGTTGAGCACCGCGCCGAGGATCGCCCCGATCCCGTAGAAGAAGATCTCCAGCAGCAGCAGCCTGGCCAGCGCCACCGCGACGCTGCGCTGGTCACCGTGCCCGGAGAAGCCCTGCAGGGTGATCAGCAGCGGCGCCAGCAGCACCGCGAGCAGGGTGGCGGCGCCCAGCGCGACCACGGTCAGCGACAGCAGCCGCTGGGTGTAGGCCTCGCCGCGGTCGCCGTCCTCCTTCTGCGCCTTCACGATCAGCGGCACGAACACGCTGGACAGCACCCCGCCGAGCAGCAGCTCGTACACCATGTTCGGCAGCACGTTGGCGGCGTTGTACGCGTCGCCGACCAGGCCGACACCGAGCACGTACACCAGCGCCGCGTTGCGCAAGAAACCGGTCGCGCGGGACGCCAGCGTGCCCAGCGCCATCACCTTGCTGGAGCGGGCGACGCTCGGCTCCTCCTCGCTCGGCTCCGGCTCGCGGGCGATCGGCTCCCCTGGCGGCACCGGGGGCACCGGCGGAGGCGGCGGTGGGGCGGGGTACTGGTGTCGGGGCATCGATCGGGTCTGTCCGGAGTATCGGGTGGGGTCGGTCATCCAGTCGGCCTCATCTGGCGAGCAGCTCGGGCACCCTGGCCACAAGCTCCCGCTCGTCGTCGTATGCCAGCCTGTCGTCGAGCTCGGCCAGCGGCACCCAGGCCACCGCCGCGACCTCGACATCGGAGTCGGAGAGCTCGCCCCCCTCGGCGAGCATCAGGTAGTGGTGCACGGTCTTGTGGATCCGTTTGCCGTGCAGTACGAACCAGAAGTCGATGGTTCCGAGTTCCCCCACCACCCGACCCTGGATGCCGGTCTCCTCGGCCACCTCGCGCACCGCCGCGTCCTGGGGCGCCTCGCCCGCCTCGAGGTGGCCCTTGGGCAGCGACCACACCAGCCGGCCGCGACGGTCCCGCTTGCCGATCAGCACGCCGCGCGGTACCGCCAAGCCGGACTCCGCGGCCAGCGCGTCCAGCACCAGGCCGCCCGCCGAGGTCTCCTCGACGCGCGGGAGGTGACGCCGGTCACGCCGGTGACGCCCAGCCATACTTCGACCATAGCGCCAGCGCGTTGTCGCCGGGCACGGGGAAAAGGGCACGTGGGAATCCTGCCACCCCCGTCACCGCACCTCGGGTACGCCCTACGGAACAATGACCCGTCGTGGCTCCCCGTCTCACCGAAGCGCAGCGCGCCGCCGTGGCCGAGTTGTTCCGGATCTCGCCGGTGGCCGACGACCTGGGCGCCCGGTTCGCCCGCGCCGGCCACGAGCTGCACCTGGTCGGCGGCTCGGTCCGGGATGCCCTGCTCGGCCGGCTCGGCGACGATCTCGACTTCGCCACCGACGCCCACCCCGAGCGGGTCCTGGAGCTGATCGCCGGGTGGGCGGAGGCGACGTGGACCACCGGGATCGCGTTCGGCACGATCGGGGTGGCCAGGCGCGGGATGCGGCTGGAGATCACCACGTACCGCAGCGAGGCCTACGACCGGGTGACCCGCAACCCCGAGGTCACCTACGGCACGTCGCTGGCCGAGGACCTGCGCCGCCGCGACTTCACGGTCAACGCGATGGCGATCTCGCTGCCCGGCCACGAGTTCGCCGACCCGTTCGGCGGCCTCGACGACCTGGACGCACGGCTGCTGCGCACGCCGGGCACGCCGGAGCAGTCGTTCGGCGACGACCCGTTGCGGATGCTGCGGGCCGCCCGCTTCGCCAGCCAGCTCGGCTTCCAGGTGGCCCCGGACGTGGTGCAGGCGATGACCGACATGGCCGCCGAGATCGCCAGGATCACGCCGGAGCGGATCCAGGCCGAGCTGACCAAGCTGCTGCTCGGCACGTACCCCCGGGTCGGGCTGGAGCTGATGGTGGACACCGGCGTGGCCGAGCACGTGCTGCCCGAGCTGCCCGCCCTCAAGCTGGAGATCGACGAGCACCACCAGCACAAGGACGTGTACGCGCACACGCTCAAGGTGCTGGAGCAGGCCATCGCGCTGGAGGAGGGCGGCCCGGACCTGACCCTGCGGCTGGCCGCGCTGCTGCACGACATCGGCAAGCCGGCCACCCGGCGGCTGGAGCCGGGCGGCGGGGTGTCCTTCCACCACCACGAGGTGGTCGGGGCGAAGCAGGCGCGGGCCAGGCTGCGCGCGCTCAAGTACCCGAAGGACGTGGTCGCGGCCGTCAGCGAGCTGATCCGGCTGCACCTGCGCTTCCACGGGTACGGCAAGGGCGAGTGGACCGACTCGGCGGTGCGCCGGTACGTGACCGACGCCGGCGACCAGCTGTCCCGGCTGAACAAGCTGGTCCGCTCGGACTGCACCACCCGCAACAAGCGCCGCGCCGCCGCCCTCGCCCAGGCCTACGACCAGCTCGAGGACCGCATCGCGGTGCTGCGCGAGCAGGAGGCGCTGGACGCGATCCGCCCGGACCTGGACGGCAACGACATCATGCGGCTGCTCGGGCTGGCGCCGGGCCCGCTGGTCGGCGAGGCCTGGCGGTACCTCAAGGAGCTGCGGCTGGACCGCGGCCCGCTCAGCCGGGAGGAGGCGGAGTCGGCGCTGTACGAGTGGGCTCGGCAGCAGGGCCTGGACGTTCCGGAGTGCTGACAGGGCGCGGCGCGCCCGGCCGGAGCACACCCGACCGCCAGGCGTAGACCGCGGCGGTCGCCAGGTACGCCACCGCGACGGCAGCCACCACCGGCCGGGACCGGCCGCTGGTCGGCAGGGTGACGGCCGCGCACGCCGCCGCCGCCACGAACGAGGCGTTGAACAGGATGTCGTAGAAGGAGAACACCCGGCCGCGGAACGTGTCGTCCACCGATTCCTGCACGATCGTGTCGACGGTGACCTTCCCGCCCTGCGCCACCATGCCGAGCAGGAACGCGGCGACGACCAGCGGCCCCTGCCGGAACGGCAGCCCGCCGGCCAGCGTGACGACCGCGCCGCCGGCCAGCAGCCCGGCGATCCAGCGTTCCTGCCCCCAGCGCCGGGTGGCGCCCGGGCTGAGCACGGCGCCGACCAGGTACCCGAGCGCCGACACGGCCGCGATGGCGGCCAGTCCGGCCAGCCCGGCACCGGTGTCGTCGGACCGGTGGAAGTAGTTGCGGTACAGCAGCAGGATCATCAGCACCTGGATGCCGTACCCGAAGCGGTGCACGGTGATCGCGGCCAGCGCCCGCGCCGCGCGCCGCCGCTGCCAGGCGTGCCGGGCCCCGTCCCGCACGTCCAGGAGCACGTAATGCAGGGCGGCCGTGGTGGACGGCCGGTTCCCGTTGGCGGACGGCCCGAGCGAGGTGTCCGGGATCGGCTTCGCGAGCAGCGCCGAACCTAGGTAGAGCAGGACCGCCCCGGCCATCACGAGCGCCGATCCGGTGTCATTGGCGCCGGCCAGCGCCCGGACGCCGCCGCCGAGCCCGCCGCCGAGCGTGGTGGCGAGCGCGCCCACGGTGGTGGACACCGAGTTGCCCATGATCAGGTGGTCCGGCTTCACCACGTGCGGTAGCGACGCCGACAGGGCGGACAGGAAGAACCGGTTGACGGAGAACACCGCCAGCGCGGCCGCGTAGAACATCGGCCCGTCCGCGCCGGCGGCCACCAGCACGGTCAGCGTGGCCACCAGGGCGGCCCTGACGAGGTTGCCGACCAGCAGGATCCGCTGCCGCCGCCACCGGTCGATCCACACCCCGGCGAACGGCCCGACCACCGAGTACGGCAGCAGCAGCAGCGCGAAGCTGCCGGCCACCTTGCCGGCGGTGGCCTGGCGCTCCGGGGAGAAGAGGACGAACGAGGCCAGCGCGACCTGGAACACGCCGTCGCCGGCCTGGGAGACGAGCCGCGTGCCGAACAGCCGCCCGAACCGGGGCTCGCGCAGGACGGTCCGGAGATCACCGACGAACGACACGGCCCCACCCTAAGGTGAGCGGCGCGAGCGCGCCGGTTCCCGCTCCGGCTACCAGGTGCGGTGCGGCCGGTGCTGCCGCCGGGCGGCCTCGATGCGGGCGCGCGCGATCGCCTCGGCGGCCTCCTCGGTGCTGGTGCCGTGCTCGCTCGCCCTGGTGTAGATCTCGCCGAGCGTGTCGCCGATGCCGGCCAGCTTGCCGGCCAGCTCGCTGGTGGACCAGTTGAGCAGCTCCAGCCCGAACAGGTGCAGCGCGCCCCCGGAGTTGATGACGAAGTCGGGGGCGTACAGGATGCCGGCCCCGGTCAGCCGGTTGGCGTCCGCCCGCTCGGCGAGCTGGTTGTTGGCGGCGCCGGCCACGATCGGGCAGCGCAGCCGGGGGATCGTGGTCGCGTCCAGCACCCCGCCGGTGGCGCACGGCGCGAAGACGTCGCACTCGGTGCCGATCACCTCGTCCGGCGGTACCGCGACCGCCCCCAGCTCCTGCACGACCTCCGCCACCCGGCCCGCGTCGACGTCGGCGACCAGCAGCTTGGCGCCGTCCCTGGCGAGCAGGTCGACCAGCACCCTGCCCACCCCGCCGAGCCCCTGCACCAGCACGGTCCGCCCGGTCAGGGCGCCGGAGCCGAACACGTGCGCGCAGCTGGCCTGGATGCCGTGGTACACGCCGACCGCGGTGTCCGGCGCGCTCGACCCGCAGCCGCCGTTCTCCGGCGACCTGCCGAACACGTGCCGGGTGCGCTCGCCGATGACGTCCATGTCGGCCTGGGTGGTGTTCATGTCCGGGCCGGTGCGGTAGGTGCCGTTCAGCGTCTCGATCAGGTCGGCGTACCGCAGCAGCAGGTCCCGCTTGGCCGCCCCGGTGGGGATCTCCGGCACGGCGAGCACCGCCTTGCCGCCGCCAGCCTCCAGGCCGGCCACGGCGAACTTGAAGGTCATCGCCTCGGCCAGCCGCATGCAGTCGGCCAGCCCGTCGGCGGGGCGGGGATAGACCTTGATCCGGGTGCCGCCGGCGGTCGGCCCGAGGATCGTCGAGTGCACGCCGATGAACATGTACGCGCCGTGGTCGGCGTCGTACCGCGTCGCCACGGCCTCACCGTCCCACTCCGTGAGCAGGGCTTCGATCGAGGACGTCATTGGCCTCACCTCGTGATCGCAACGTGACAACTGACCGCCGGATCTGCATCGTCAGTGTCAC
>JBJMIH010000018.1:0-10517 GCA_045806985.1 Mycobacteriales bacterium
ACGGGTTCACCGCGAGCGGCGGCCCGGCCGGAGTGGGGGTCGCCACTGGCCGGGCCGTCCGCGCGGCGATCGTCGCCATCAACGTGCTGGACTTCTTCCTGTCGCTGGCGATCTGGGGCGCCACGACGACGGTCCGGATCGCGGGGTAGGCCGATGCACACCGCCCCGGTACTCCTGCGCCGCGTGCTCGGCCTCGTCTTCATCGCGATCCTGGCCGGAATGGCGGCCGTCACGGTCGGCATCTACGACAAGGCGTTCACCAGCTACGTACCGGTCACGCTGGTCACCGACCACGTCGGCAACCAGCTCTCGCCGCCGGCCGACGTGAAGGTGCGCGGCCTGGTCGTCGGCGAGGTCCGCTCGATACACACCAACGGCACCAACGCCACGATCAAGCTGGCCCTCCAGCCCTCCAAGGTGGGCCTGATCCCGTCCAACGTGACGGCCCAGCTGCTGCCGAAGACGCTGTTCGGCGAGAAGTACGTCAGCCTGGTCATCCCGCGGAACCCGTCGCCGGAGCCGTTCCGCGCGCACGCCCGCATCGGCCAGGACCGGACCCGGGTGGCGATCGAGACCGAGAAGGTGCTCGACGACGTGCTGCCGCTGCTCCAGACGATCCGGCCGGAGAAGCTGAAGGCCGCGCTGGACGCGCTCGGCACCGCGCTGGACGGCCGCGGCGAGCAGCTCGGCCAGACGCTGGACGTGCTGGACACCTACCTCAAGGGCTTCAACCCGCAGCTGCCCACCCTCCAGCACGACCTCCAGCAGCTCGCCGCGGTCAGCGACACGTACAACCAGGCCGCGCCCGACCTGCTGGCCACCCTGCGCGACCTGTCGGTGACCGGCAACACCCTGGTCGACCAGCGGAAGCAGCTCGACACCGTGCTCACCCAGACGGTGACCTTCGCCCAGTCCACCGAGGTGTTCCTGGCCGCGCACGAGCAGCGGCTGATCCAGGTGAGCAAGGTGAACCGGCCGACGCTGGCGCTGCTGGCCCGGTACTCGCCCGAGTTCCCGTGCCTGCTGCGCGGCCTGTCCGACTCCGAGCCCAGGCTGGAGAGCGTGTTCGGCGGGCCGGGCACCAACCACACGCTGCACATCACCCTCGAGGTCGTCCGGGACCAGGGGCCGTACAAGCCGGGCCGGGACAACCCGGCCTGGGGCGCGCACTCCGGGCCGAACTGCGAGGGCCTGCCGAACCCGCCGGTGCCCGCGCCCGAGGTCCGCTTCCCGGACGGGTACCACGGCACCGGCGCCGGCACCCTCGGCAGGCCGCTCACCGGCGCGCTCACCGACCCGAACGCCGCCACCGACATGGGGTACGCCGGAACGCAGGAGGAGCAGGGCGTGGTCAACGCGCTGCTCGGCCCGGTCATGGGCGTCCCGGACGACAAGGTGCCGCCGATCGCCACGCTGCTGTTCGGCCCGATGGCCCGCGGAACGGAGGTGACGGTCCAGTGACCTCACCGTCCCAGCGCGTGGTCGCGCCGCTGGTCAAGCTGATCATCTTCGCGGTGGTCACGATCATCCTGACCGCGCTGCTGGCCTCCACGATCTCGCCGTTCGGGTTCGGCGGCCGGGCGAAGTACCACGCCGTGTTCACCGACGTGACCGGCCTGCTGCCCGGCGACGACATCCGGATCTCCGGCGTCAAGGTCGGCAAGGTGGACAAGATCGGGATCACCCAGCGCCGGTACGCCAGGGTGACGTTCGAGATCGACTCCGGCATCGACCTCGGCGCCGGCACGCACGCGATCGTCCGGTACCGCAACCTGGTCGGCCAGCGGTACGTCGCGCTCACCGACGGTCCCGGCAGCGGCCCGCCGCTCCGGCACGGCGCGACGATCCCGCTGTCCCGCACCCGGCCGGCCCTCGACCTCACCGTGCTGTTCAACGGCTTCCGGCCGCTGTTCGACGCGCTCCGCCCGGACGACATCAACAAGCTGTCCTATGCCCTGGTCACCACCTTGCAGGGGGAGGGCGGCACGGTCAGCACGCTGCTCGCCCAGACCGCCTCGCTGACCTCCACCCTCGCCGACCGGGACCAGCTGATCGGCCAGGTCATCGACAACCTCAACGTGGTGGTCGGCACGGTCGCCGAGCACAGCAAGCAGCTGGACACGCTGGTCGTCAACCTCCAGCAACTGGTCAGCGGGCTGGCCGCCGACCGCACCTCGATCGGCGACTCGCTGTCGTCCATCAACGACCTGGCCGGCGCCACCCAGGACCTGCTCAGCAGGGCCCGGCCCAGCCTGGCCGCCGACATCGACCAGCTCAAGCTGCTCACCGGCAACCTGGGCACGCCGCAGAACACGCAGCGGATCGACCAGTACCTCCAGGAGCTGCCCGGCAAGATCAACGAGATCACCCGGACCGCGACCACCGGGTCCTGGTTCAACTTCTACCTCTGCGACTTCAACGGCCAGGTCATCATCCCCGCCGGCAAGACGATCAACTTCAAGTCGTACCAGGGGAGGTGCTCCTGATGGCCTTCGGCAGCCGCAGGTCGTTCGCCGAGCGCAACCCCGTGGTGATCGGCGCGGTCGGGCTGGCGATCATCGCCGCCCTGATCGTCGCCGCCTTCAACGCCGAGAACCTGCCGATCATCGGCGGCGGCACGCACTACTCGGCCGCGTTCCGCGAGGCCGGCGGCATCAAGGCCGGCA
Source organism: Mycobacteriales bacterium (assembly GCA_045806985.1). Classification (GTDB taxonomy): domain Bacteria; phylum Actinomycetota; class Actinomycetes; order Mycobacteriales; family JBJMIH01; genus JBJMIH01. Next base: position 2,667 of record JBJMIH010000018.1, read on the forward strand.
ACGAGGTGCGGGTGGCCGGCGTGAAGGTCGGCAAGGTCGACAGGATCAGCCTGGAGCGCGACCCGCGGCTCGGCCAGCGGGTACGGGTCGACTTCCGTGTCGACCACGGCACCGACCTGGGCTCGCAGACCACCGCCTCGATCCGGATCAAGACCGTGCTGGGGTCCAAGTACCTGGCCCTCGACCCGCAGGGCGCCGGCTCGCTGCGGCACGGTAGCGAGATCCCGCTGTCCCGCACCGCCACCCCGTACGACGTGCTGCCCGCCCTCGGCGACCTGGCCGGCGAGGTCGGCCAGATCGACACCGACCAGCTCGCGAAGGCGTTCGACACGCTGTCCAGCACCTTCAAGGACACCCCTGACGAGGTGAAGGCGGCACTCGATGGCTTGTCGAGGCTGTCCAGCACGATCTCCTCGCGGGATGCCCAGCTCAAGCAGCTGCTGGCCAGCGCCGCGCAGGTCACCGGCGTGCTGGCCGACCGGGACAAGCAGTTCGCCAAGCTCGTCAGCGACGCCAACCTGGTACTCGACGAGGTGCACAAGCGCCGCGACGTCATCCACCAGCTGCTGGTCAACACCGACGAGCTGTCCCGGCAGCTGACCGGCCTGGTCGCCGACAACCAGCAGCAGCTCGGGCCGGCGCTGGCCAACCTGCGCGGTGTGGTCGGCATCCTCCGCCGTAACCAGGACAACCTGGACAGGAGCCTGGGCGAGCTGGGCCCGTTCGTCCGGGTGTTCTCCAACGTGCTGGGCAACGGCCGCTGGTTCGACACCTACGTCGCCGGGCTGGTGCCGCCCACCACGCTGCTGCCCCAGTTGGGAGGTGGGCACTGATGGCCCGCGGCCAGTACTTCCTGCGCCTCGGCGCGGCGATCCTGTGCGTGGTGTGCGCGGTCGCGCTGCTGGTGATCGTGCTCGGCGGCGACGGCGACACCCGCCACGCCACCGCCCACTTCACCCGCGCCGTCGGCCTGTACAGGGGCTCCGACGTGCGCATCCTCGGCGTGCCGGTGGGCAAGGTCACCAAGGTGAAGCCGGAGGGCGCCACGGTCAGGGTCGACTTCACGTACTCGAGGAAGTACGACGTGCCGGCGAACGTGTCGGCCGTCATCGTGCCGCCGAGCGTGGTCTCCGACCGGTACCTCCAGCTCACCCCGGTGTACAAGAGCGGCGCCCGGCTCCCCGAGCACGCCGACATCCCGGTCGGCCGCACCGCCACCCCGGTCGAGCTGGACCAGATCACCCGCAACCTGGACCAGCTGGCGGTGGCGCTCGGCCCGGACGGCGCCAACGCCAAGGGCTCGCTGTCGCAGCTGATCCAGATCGCCGACCAGAACCTCGCCGGCAACGGCGACCGGCTCAACCAGACGCTCACCCAGACCAGCGCCGCCGTCGGCACGCTCGCCGACAACAAGGACGACCTGTTCGCGACCATCCGCAACCTCCAGGCGTTCGTGAGCACGCTGGCCACCTCCGACAACCAGGTACGCCAGTTCAACGCGCGGATGGCGCAGGTCACCGGCGAGCTGGCCGGCGAGCGGGACGACCTGGCCTCCGCCCTGCACGACCTCCAGGTCGCGCTCGGCCAGGTGCAGACGTTCGTCAAGGACAACCGGGACGCGCTCGCCGACAACGTGACCGAGCTGAAGACGCTCACCGAGACGCTGGTCAAGCAGCGCAACGCGCTGGCCGAGTTCCTCGACGACGCGCCGCTGGCGCTGTCCAACCTGAACCTGGCCTACAACGCCCGCTCCGGCACGCTGGACACCCGGATGAACATCCAGGGCGACCTGCTGGCCTGTGAGCTGCTCAGCCAGGGCGCGATCATCCCGACCGTCGGGCTCGGCCAGATCCTCCAGACCCTCGGCCTGAAGAACCTCGACTGCGCCGCGCTCACCGCGCCGGGCTCGGACCCGCGCAAGCTCCAGGACCTGTTCAACGCGGTACTCGGCCAGCTCCAGGCCAAGGGCCCGTCGCTGCCCTCGCTCGGCCCGACCACCCCGGTCACCGAGGGCCAGCTCGCCAACCCGCCCCAGCAGCAGCAACCCGTGCCCGGTGTGCCCGGAGTGGTCGGCCAGATCGACAGGACGCTGGGCGGCATCCTGCCGCTGCCCAGGTCGGGAGGGTCGAAATGAGCCGCAGGGGCCTCGGCCTGGCCGTACTCCTGGTGGCCGCGGCCGGCTGCCAGTTCGACGGGGTGAACGGGGTGTCGCTGCCCGGCGGAGCGAACACCGGCAGGCACCCGTACCACGTGACGATCGAGTTCGCCGACGTGCTCGACCTGGTGCCGCAGTCCGCGGTGAAGGTCGACGACGTCACCGTCGGCACCGTCGAGAAGGTCACCCTGGACCGGCGGAACTGGCACGCCAGGGTGCGGGTCCGGGTGCGCGACAGCGTGCACCTGCCCGAGAACGCCGTCGCCGACCTGCGCCAGACCAGCCTGCTGGGGGAGAAGTTCGTGTCGCTCGCCCCGCCGGGCCGGGTACCGGCGGAGGGCCGGCTGCGAGACGGCGACACGATCCCGATCGACCGCACCGGCCGGGCCGCCGAGGTGGAGGAGGTCTTCTCCGCGCTGTCGCTGGTGCTCAACGGCGGCGGGGTCGGCCAGCTCCAGACGATCAACCACGAGCTGGCCACCGCGCTGTCCGGCCGCGAGGACGAGGTACGGGACCTGCTTGAGCAGCTGAAGGTGTTCATCGGCGGGCTGGACAGGCAGAAGCAGGACATCGTGCGGGCGCTGGAGGGCCTGGACCGGCTCACCACCACGCTGGCCAAGCAGAAGGACACGATCGCGACCGCGCTCACCCAGATCACGCCGGGGGTGGGCGTGCTGGCCGACCAACGCGCGCAACTCACCACCATGCTGTCCGCGCTCGGCCACCTCAGCGACGTCGGCACGCGGGTGGTCAGGGAGACCAAGGACGACGTGCTCGCCGACCTGCGCAACCTGCAGCCGGTCCTCACTCAGCTCACCGCGGCCGGCGACTACCTGCCCAAGTCGCTGGAGCTGCTGCTCACCTACCCGTTCCCGAAGACGGTCAACACGGCGATCAGGGGCGACTACACCAACCTCTGGATCACCGCCGACCTGACCATCACCGACCTGCTGCAGAACCTCGTCGGTAACAAGCAGACGCTGACCTCGCCACAGACCACCACCCAGCCGGCCGGCAGCACCCCCGGGCAGCTGCCCGGCGGCCTGCTGCCCGGCCAGTCGATCCTGCCGGGGCAGTCACCCACCCCGACGCCGGGCGGGGCAGCCATTCCCCCGACCGCTCCGCCCGGCCAGAACCAGAACCTCATCGGACTGCTGCTGGGCGGCCTGCTCGGCGGAGGGGGGCACTGATGATCCGCCGCCGCATCAAGATCCAGCTGATGATCTTCGCGGTCATCTCGGCGCTGGGTGTCGCGTACGTGGGGCTGCGGTACGTGGGCGTGCCGGGCATCCACCGGACGTACACGGTGAACGTCGACCTGGCCGAGTCCGGCGGGATCTTCAGCAACGCCGAGGTCACCTACCGCGGCGTCGCGGTCGGCAGGGTCGGCAGGCTGGAGCTGCGCCCGCACAGCGTCCGCGTCCAGCTCAAGCTCAACCCGGGCGTGCACATCCCCACCGACACCCGCGCGGTGGTGGAGAACCGGTCGGCCGTCGGCGAGCAGTACGTGGACCTCCAGCCGGCCCGGAACGGCAAGCCGTACCTGCGCGCCGGGGACGTCATCCCGGTCAACCGCACGCAGACCCCGCTACCCATCCAGGACCTGCTGCTGCACGTCGACGACCTGGCCACCTCGGTACCGCTGGACCAGCTGTCCAGCCTGCTGGACGAGCTGAACAAGGCGTTCGCCGGTGTCGGGCCGGACCTGCAGAAGCTGCTGGACTCGACCGACGCGCTGCTGGCCGACGCCCAGCAGAACCTGCCGCAGACCACGAAGCTGCTGGACGACGGCAGGACCGTGCTCGACACCCAGCGGCAGGACTCGGCGCAGATCACCGCGTGGGCGCACAGCCTGGCCCAGCTCGCCGCCACCCTGCGCTCCTCCGACTCCGACCTGCGCCAGCTGCTGGCCACCACGCCGGGCACCGAGGACCAGGTGCTGGACCTGATCGACCAGCTCCAGCCCAACCTGGGCATGCTGCTCGGCAACCTGATCACGGTGGGTGGCGTCACCGCCCGCCGGCTGCCCGGCCTCGAGCAGGTGCTGGTCACCTACCCGGCCGTGGTCGCCGGCGGCCTCACGGTCGCGCCGGGAGACGGCACCGCCCACTTCGGGCTGGTGGTCAACCTCGACAACCCGCCCCCGTGCCGGGACGGGTACGGCGCCGCGCGCCCGCCCACCGACACCTCAGACACCCCGGCCAACACGAAGGTGACGTGCCTGGTGAACAAGAACAGCATCACCGAAGTCCGCGGCTCCCAGAACGCTCCGCACCCGGCCGGGAGCGATCCCGGCGCGCCCAGCCCGCAACCCTCGTCCGGTCCGGTCGTTGGCCAACCTGGTGGGTCACCCGATATGAGCTCCGGAGACCGGTCCGGGTACGTGGCCGGATACGACCCGCTCACCGGCCAGGTGTACGACGGGACCGGCCAGCCGCTGCTCCCTGGCGCCACCGGTGGCCAGCAGAAAATGCTCGGCGATCAGTCCTGGCAGTGGCTGCTGCTGGGCCCGCTCACCAACTGACACGGAACCCGGGAGGATCACAGTGGGTAACGAGTCATCGGCCCCACCGCGGTGGGCGAGGCCGCTCGCCGCCGTCCTCGTGGTCGCGTTCGTCGGTCTCGCCGCGCTCGCCGTGGCGTTCTTCGGCAGGTGGAACAGTGCCCGCGCCGCGGACGCCGACCGGAACGCGGCCGTGGCCGCCGCCCGGCAGGAGGCGGTGAACTTCGTCAGCGTGGACGCCGCCCACGCCAAGCAGTCCGTGCAGCGGGTGCTGGACGGCGCGACGGCGCAGTTCAAGCAGGAGTACGCCAAGGGCAAGGACCAGGTGATCACGCTGATCACCCAGAACAAGGTGCAGTCCACCGGCCAGGTGCTGGAGGCCGGCGTGGTGTCGTCGGACGGCGGGCACGCCACCGTGCTGCTGGTGGTGGACAGCACGGTGAAGAACTCCGCGCAGCCCACCGGCCAGGTGCGCCACTACCGGATCCAGATGCAGATGACCCACGAGCACGGCGCGTGGAAGACCTCCGCGCTCGAGTTCGTCGGCTGAGCCGCGAGGGAGACCAACGTGCCGCGCGACGACGAGACCGCCCCCGAGAACGACGAGGCCAGGGTGGCCGTGCTGGACGAGGACGCTGACGGGACCGCCGCCGACACCGGTGGCGAGCGCGAGGACGAGCCGGCGGCCGCCGCCGGCGAGGACGAGCCAGCCCGCCGCCCGCGTCCCCGCCCGATCCCCAGGGCGCGGAAGGCCGCCGACCACGACGACGCCGGCGACGACGCCGGTGAGGAAACCGTCGACCTGGCGGAGGCCGGCGCCGATCCCGACGGCGAGGACGAGGAGGAGCCGGCCCCGGCCGCCCACCGCCGCCTGGTGCGCCGGCTGCTGGACGTCAACACGAGGACGCTGGTGATCCTCTGGGCGCTGGTGGTCGCGGTGGGCGCCGCCGCGGTCTGGCTGAACCTGGCCGCCGGCAACGCCAGCGCCACCGACACGGCGCGCACCGAGGGGCTGGCTGCGGCCAGGGCCAACGCCGAGCAGATCCTCGCCTACGACTACCGCAACCTCGACAAGCACTTCGCGGCCGTGAAGAAGCGGCTGACCGGGAAGTTCTCCTCCGAGTACGCCCGCACCAGCAGCCAGGTGGTGGCGCCGCTGGCGACGAAGTACCACGCGGTGGTGACCGCCAAGGTGATGGCGGCGTCGGTGGTCTCGGCGAGCGGCGACGACGTGACGACCCTGCTGTTCGTGAACCAGATGTCCCAGAACGACAAGGCGCAGGGCACCATGGTCGACGAGAACCGGGTCCGGATGACCGTGAAGAAGATCCACGGCACCTGGAAGGTCGCCGACGTCAAGGCGCTCTGAGCCGCCCTCTGAGCCGCGAGACGTACAGCCTCCCGCCCAGGCGGCGGCCCACCCCACGGGGGCGGGCCGCCGCCTCACGTTTCGGCAACGATTTCGCTGCGACACGCCGGGCCGACACGCCCGGGTGCCGGTGGTTGCGTGTCCGACCGGAGACACCCCGTAACAGGTTTCTGACCTGTGGCGATGAGGTGTACGGGGCGTTCAGCGGCCCTGCCAGCAGGGGGACAAATGCGTATTCACCGGGCAACATTCCGGAGTTGCCCCTTGACTACCGGCTCCGGGCGGGAGACGCTGAGTGCCACGTGAGGGAGACGGAAGTGATGGGGTTGAAAGCAGTGCGCCCTTTGGCTACACTGCTCTTTTGCGCTGCCTTCTGACTTGAAGCCTGCCCTTGACAGGGTGGGCTGTCCGGGGTGCGCGCCGAACGGCCGTCGATAGTCCTCGGAAGGACGCATCTTGGCAGTCTCCCGCTCCGGCAAGACCACAGCTCCCCACACGTCCGCTCCACGGCGGATCTCGTTCGCCAAGATCCACGAACCGCAGGGGGTTCCCAACCTCCTCGCACTCCAGACCGACTCGTTCGACTGGCTCGTGGGCAACGAGAAGTGGCGCGATCGCTCCGCGGGCGATCCCAGCGCCAAGTCCGGCCTGGAGGAAATTCTCGACGAGATCTCCCCGATTGAGGACTTCTCCGGCTCCATGTCGCTGTCCTTCTCGAACCCCCGGTTCGAGGAGGTCAAGGCGCCCGAGGAGGAGTGCAAGGAGAAGGACCTCACCTACGCCGCGCCGCTGTTCGTCACGGCGGAGTTCGTCAACAACACCACTGGCGAGATCAAGAGCCAGACGGTGTTCATGGGCGACTTCCCGATGATGACGGTGAAGGGCACCTTCATCATCAACGGCACCGAGCGTGTCGTCGTGTCCCAGCTCGTCCGCTCCCCCGGGGTGTACTTCGACAAGCAGCCGGACAAGACCTCCGACAAGGACGTCTCCAGCTGCAAGGTCATCCCGAGCCGCGGCGCGTGGCTGGAGTTCGACATCGACAAGCGCGACACGGTCGGCGTCCGCATCGACCGCAAGCGCCGCCAGCCGGTGACCGTCCTGCTCAAGGCGATCGGCTGGAACGAGGACCGGATCCGGGAGTACTTCTCCTGGTCCGAGCTGCTGCTGGCCACCCTGGAGAAGGACCACATCACCACCCAGGACGAGGCCCTCCTCGACATATACCGCAAGCTGCGGCCGGGTGAGCCACCGACGCGGGAGTCGGCGCAGACCCTGCTGGACAACCTCTTCTTCAACCCGAAGCGGTACGACCTCGCCAAGGTCGGCCGGTACAAGGTCAACAAGAAGCTGGAGCTGGACCAGCCGCTGGCCACCGGCACGCTCACCGAGGACGACGTCGTCGCCACCGTCAGCTACCTCATCCGGCTGCACGAGGGTGAGGAGAACTACGAGCCCGACGACATCGACCACTTCGGCAACCGGCGGCTGCGCACGGTCGGCGAGCTGATCCAGAACCAGATCCGGGTCGGCCTGTCCCGCATGGAGCGGGTCGTCCGCGAGCGGATGACGACCCAGGACGTCGAGGCGATCACGCCGCAGACCCTGATCAACATCCGCCCGGTGGTCGCCGCGATCCGCGAGTTCTTCGGCACCAGCCAGCTCTCGCAGTTCATGGACCAGACCAACCCGCTGGCCGGACTCACCCACAAGCGGCGGCTGTCCGCGCTCGGCCCGGGCGGCCTGTCCCGGGAGCGGGCCGGCTTCGAGGTCCGCGACGTGCACCCGTCCCACTACGGCCGGATGTGCCCGATCGAGACCCCG
>JBJMIH010000019.1:0-19687 GCA_045806985.1 Mycobacteriales bacterium
AGCCCAATTCGACGCCGCCGCACGAGCCGCCCGAACTGCTGTTTGACTTGCTACATGCGGGCAGTGCGACTAGAGCGACCGCCACCGGCAGCACTCCGAACGCCCGTACCACCTTGTGCCTCAAGGTCTCGTGCCCTCCTCGATCGTCACGCGGCAGCCCCGACAGGCCACGGCGCCGGATGATCCCGGCTTCCCCGCTCAGGACGGGTCCGCAGCCGTGCACTGGAGACTGTGACGGCGGACACTACCCCGGTCCGGCGTCAAGACCTAACCGCTTCCGACGCGCCTCCGGCGAGTGAGACCGAAACGTTACCCAAGGCGTCTAATCAGGGTCTTTACTGTCACGACTGTCCTCTCCGGCCAGGTCAGCCAGGATGCGATCGGCCACGTCCCGCATGGTCACCCGGCGGTCCATCGCCGTCCGCTGAATCCACCGGAAAGCCGCCGGCTCGGACATTCCGTGCGCCGTCATCAGCACGCCCTTGGCGCGCTCCACCCGCTTGCGCGTCTCCAGCCGCTGCTGGAGATCGCCGACCTCCTTCTCCAGCGCCGACAGCTCCGTGTAGCGGGACGCCGCCACCTCGATCGCCGGCACCAGATCGCCCTTGTTGAACGGTTTGACCAGGTACGCCATGGCCCCGGCGTCCCGCGCCCGCTCCACCAGGTCCCGCTGGCTGAAGGCGGTCAGGATCACCACCGGCGCGATCCGCGCCTCCGCGATCCGCCTGGCCGCCTCGATCCCGTCCATCACCGGCATCTTGATGTCCATGATCACGAGGTCGGGGCGCAGCTCGGTGGCGAGGTTGACGGCGGTCTCGCCGTCGCCGGCCTCGCCGACGACGTCGTACCCCTCCTCCTTGAGCATCTCCACCAGGTCCAGCCGGATCAGCGCCTCGTCCTCGGCGACGAGCACGCGGCGGGCGGGGGTGTCGGTCACGACCGTCCTCCTCATGACGCACAGGTGGCGGAGCCGGGAGGGCACGCGCCGACATCGAGCCTAGCGACGATAGGGTTACCACAGCTCCGCCCTGGTAGCCCAACGGCAGAGGCAATGGTCTCAAACACCATCCAGTGTGGGTTCGAGTCCCACCCAGGGCACCCACGTCACGGCGTCGACACCGCCGCTCAGCGCCGCACGGCAGCGGCGGCGAGCAGGGTGGCGGCGGTGAGGGTGGCCCAGAGGGCGGTAGGCCCGTGGCTGGCGAGGGCGGTGATGACCGCCGGGGAGACCGCCAGGCCGAGGCCGGTGGAGAGCTGGAACCGGGCCAGGGCGCGGCCGAGGACGCGCGGTGCCGCGAGGTCGGCGATCAGGGGGGTCGAACTGCCGGCGTAGATGATCTCGCCCACCGTGCACAGCACCGAGACGCCGGTCACCGCGGGGGCGGTCCACCCGTGACCGAACTCGACGCAGGCGAGGAAGCCGAGGTAGGAGACGCTGAGCACGATGCCGGAGATGACCAGGGCGGTCCGGCGCGGGTACCGGGACATCCACGCGGTCACCGGTACCTGGAGGGTGACGACGAGCACCGTGTTGGTCACCAACACGACGGCCGCCCACACCGGCGAGGCATCCAGGTACGTCACCAGCACCAGCGGCAGTGCGACCTCGGGAACGTTGAGGCAGAACGCGTAGACGACGTTGGCGGCGAGCAGGAGCCGCATCCGCGGCACGGAACCGGCGCGGGCACGTGGACCCGGGCCGGAACTATGGGACCGGAAGGGGCCGGCCGGGTTCGTCGGGTGGGCACGGACGCGGACCGACCAGGCCAGCGCCGCGGCGGCCAGGTAGCTCAACCCGGTGCCGGCCGCCAGCACGCGCATGGCTGGGGCGCCGCCGCTCAGGCACGCGGTGGCCAGCAGCGCCCCGAGGCCGACGCCGGCGTTGCGCAGCGACCGCCCCGCGGCCAGAGCGGCGCCACGCTCGCGATCCTCGGCGACGGTGACCACCAGAGCGGCGTGCGCCACCGGGAAGGCCTGGTTGCCGATGCCGAGAACCAGTGCCGCGCCGGCGAACAGCCACACCGTGCCCGGGCTGCCCGCCGGGGCAGCCAGCAGCAGCACCGTCCCGGCGACGCGCACCACCATGGCGGCGGCCACCGCCGTACTGCGGGCACCCCGGTCCAGCCACCGGCCCATCACCGGTGTGCCGGCAAGCCCGGCAACGATGCCCACCGTCATGGCCAGGCCCGCGGCCTGGGCTGGCAGCCGCAGCACCAAGATGCCGTACAGGAGCAGGAACGGCCGCAGCAGACCGGTGCCGAGCGCGTCCACGGCCAGGGCGACGGCGTAGCGCGGGCCACCCGAAGCGCGCACCAGCGCGTGGAAGCGGCCGGCCCGGGACCGCGACGCGGAACCGGGGGCCGGGTCGGAGGTCGTGCCGGGCAGTACAGCGGCTGTCGACACTGGCGGCAGGGGGGACGGCGAGGGCCGGGCGCTGATGTTCACGCGGTCACTGTGTGGTCGGGCACCGGCCGGCGGCTCCTCGGTTGACGCGATCCGTCAACCGAGCGGCGGCCGAGGCGTCCTGGCGGCGACCATGGGTCGACGCAAGCGCACCGCACGCGCCCGCAACCAGCCGCGCGGCCACGGGCTGGCCGGGCGGACCCGCCGCCGGCGGCTCACCACCACCATCCCGGACCCGGCGCCACGAACTGCCCGCCGCGGTCCTGGCAGCGGACCTGACCTGCCGGTGGAGGAGATCGCCCGCCGGGTCGGCTACCGCGACGCGGCCGTCCTGCGCGAGCAGTTCGCCTCGCGCCGCGGCGTGCCGCTCCGCGCCTACCGCTGTACCTTCACCCGCGCCGCGGGGCCTCCCGCACGCGGCGCCGGCACGTCACCGACCGCGGCCTACCCGTGGTGATCTGGTGTTCCCACGGCGCCGGCGTCAGTTCCGTGTCAGGGCTCGGGTGGCGGCCGCCGCCACCGCGAGGCCGAGGGCCCAGCCGGAGAGGATGAGGGCGACCGCCACCGCCTGGGCCACGCCGCGGGGTTGCCAGGTGTCGCGCTCGCCCAGGCCGAAGATCGGGATCATCAGGTCGGCCGTGTACAGCAGCGCGTTGAAGTGCGGGCGGTCGGCCGGGTGGACCGCGGCCGGGGGCACGTGCCGGAAGTACTCGGTACCCGCCACCAGCAGTGTCAGGCCCCAGGCGACCGCGCGCAGCGGCCGGTACCCGTACCCGACCAGCGCGTCCTGCAGGTACCCGAAGATCCGCCACGGCCGGGCCACCGCGCCCCGGCGGGCCCGCTGCCGGGCCAGCAGCACGTTCCGCGCCTCCTCGTCGTGGCCGAGGCTGCGGTAGTAGGCGGCGAGCTGCCCGTACGGCTGGGCGCGGTAGCCGCCCTCCTGCCGGGCCAGCAGCCGGAGCCGGCGGCGGGCGGTGAGCGGCTCCTCGATGCTGTCGTAGCTGAAGCCGTCCAGGTTCACCACCGGCGGCCAGCAGGCCGCCTCGTCGCGGAGCCGGCCGACCCGGACCGCGTACAGCACCAGCCTGCCCTCCGGGCAGGCCATGCCGGTGAGGTCGAGGTGGCCGTCCACGCGGCAGCCGGTGAGCCGGATCTCGCCGCGGGCGGCGAAGCCACCGCTCAGGTACAGGCTGCGGCCCACCTCCATGCCGCTGCAGTCCAGCGCCGGCCGGTCGTACCCGAGCAGCTGGGCGCCCTGCAGGAACACCCCGCCGCCGATCCGGGCCGCGGCCAGGTACACCTCGCCGTCGGCGTGGAACCCGCCCCGGGCGATCAGGTCGCCGACCGTGCCGATCGCCTCGGCGTACAGCGCGGTCCCGCCCGGATTGGCGAGCCGGGCGCCGGACAGCAGCACCGTGCCGGCCTGGGCGCCGGCCATCCGGACCTCGCCGGTGGCGCGCAGGCGGATGAGCAGCAGGCTGCGTCCGACGTGGATGCCGCCGACGTTCAGGCAGGTGCCGTCCGGCTGGGTGAGCTCGGCCTCGGTCAGCGCGACCTGGCCGCTCACCCGCGCGCCGATCAGGCACACCGAGCCGGCCACCCGGATCCGGCCGGCGCGCAGGTCGCCGTCCACGACCAGCCGCTCGGCGTGCAGCGCGGTCCGGTGCGGGTCCGGCGGGCCGGACCCGAAGACCGCGCCGGTCAGGTCGAGGCTGCCGTCCACGTGCGCGCCGTTGGCCGACAGCACGGACAGCCGGGAGCCGTGCAGGTCCACCGCCTTCAGCACGGCGTCGTCCAGCAGCACCGGCCCGTCCACCCGGCAGGACCGCAGCGCCAGCGCGTACGCGACGTGGCCGTTGGCGACGTCCAGCCCGCCGGTGACGGTCGCGCCGACCAGGCGTACCGCCGGTACCCGGCCGGCCGGGGCGGGCTGCGCGCCGAGCAGCAGGGCGGCGACCACGGCGCCGCGCACGGACCGGTCGGCGGCGCCGGCGGCCGACAGGTCGACGGTCTCGCCACTGCCGAACGCCTGCCACAGCCGGTGCTCGGAGGCGGACAGTTCACCCAACCACGCCGGAACCATGCCGCAATCCTGCCGTGACCGTCCCCATCTGCCACGATCGAGGCATGGGAATGGTCCACGCGATCGGGCTGGTACTGCATCCACGCCGGGACTGCACCACCGTGATCGGCACGATCCGGGAATGGGCGCGGCACCGGAACGTCGAGATGTTCGGCCTCGCCGGCGATCTGGCCGATCAGGTGACCACTGCCGACCCCGCGGTGGCCGTCGTCGAGGCGGCGCGGCTCGCCGAGGCCGCCGACCTGCTGGTCAGCCTCGGCGGGGACGGGACGATGCTACGGGCGATGCGGCTGGCGTACGAGCAGCGCACGCCGGTGCTCGGGGTGAACCTCGGCCGGCTCGGCTTCCTCGCCGAGGTGGACGTGCCGGAGCTGGCGGACGCGCTGGGCGCGATCGACGCGCACCAGTTCCAGGTCGAGCCCCGGTCCGGGCTGCGGGCGGTGACCGCGAACCGGGACGCGATGGCGTTCAACGACATCGCCCTGGAGCGGGTGCCGGGCCGCGGCATGATCGCGGTCGCGCTGCATGTGGAGGGGCACCCGTTCATCCACTACTCGGCGGACGCGCTGGTGGTGGCCACGCCGACCGGGTCGACCGCGTACAGCTTCTCGGCCGGCGGGCCGATCGTCTCGCCGAACGCGGAGGGACTGCTGGTCACGCCGGTCGCCCCGCACTCGGCGTTCAACCGCTCGCTGTTCCTGTCCTGCGACGAGAAGCTGATGCTGGAGATCCTGCCGAACAGCGGCGAGGTGGCGGTGGAGGCCGACGGCCTGCTCGTCGGGCACCTGCACCCGGGCGAGATGGTGGAGATCACCGTGCTGCCGGCGGCGGCCAGGGTGGCCAGGCTCGGCCGGACCACCTTCTACCAGCGGGCCCAGCGCAAGCTGCGGCTCACCGGTTCGGCCGAGGCCGGCTGAGGCGGCGCCGGTCGACACGATGTGGCAACCATTCGCCTCCGCCGTCGGGCAAGTATGTACAGGTCATCCGTTTCCAACTTACATTGGACGGTTATAGGCGGTCCTGTTCCATCGCTTTCGGCAGTGGCGTATTCGGTATACCGAACAACTCGCTGCGCTGCCGTGGCGGTCGTCGGCGTTGACGGGGGCATGGACGACGGTTGCACACGGAGGTCGGAATGGTCGGTCCAGCAGAGTTGCCGCGGCAGCGGAACGTCCAGTGGCGCAAGAGCTCGCGCAGTGGTGAGGCACTCCAGTGCGTGGAGGTCGCGATGGTGGACGGCGCGGTACTCGTCCGCCACTCGCGGCATCCGGTCGGTCCGGTGCTGCGGTTCACCCGCGGCGAGTGGGAGGCGTTCCTCGACGGGGTGCACGCCGGCGAGTTCGACACCCGTCAGGAGCAGTGTTAGCGAGCTGTGTCAGCGCCGCCCTTCGGCGGCCAGTGGCCAGCGGTCGGCGGTCGGCGGTGATGCGGTCATGCCCTGGCGCGCCATTCGGCGGCGATCCGGTCGAGCAGTTCCATCGACTCCCCCGGCGGCAGCGAGACGGCGCACAGGTCCTCGAAGCCGTCCTTGAACTCCTGCAACTGCGCCGCCTTGTTCCGGTGCACGGCCTGACCGCTGGCGTTTTCCAGGTACAGCACGCCGGGGTCGTCCAGGTCCGGGAAGTCCAGGATGGTGAACGCGCCCTGGAGGGCGGGAAAGGTGCCCCGCTCGAACGGGATCACCTGCACGGTGAGGTGGTCGAGGCCGGCCAGCGTGCGGACGTGCGCGAGCTGTGCGGCCATCACCGCCGGGCCGGCGACCGGCCGGCGCAGCACGGTCTCCTCCAGCACCGCGCGCACGCGCGGCGGGTCGCGGCGCAGCAGCACCTGCTCGCGACGGGTCATCCGGATCGTCACCAGCGTCTCCACCTGCTCCGGTGAGGGCCGCTCGCCGAAGCCGACGCCGGTGACGATGGCCCGCGCGTAGTCCTCGGTCTGCAGGATGCCGGGGAACACCAGCGGCTGGAAGTAGCGGATTTCGGCGGCGCCCGCCTCGTACCCGAGATACGTCGCGAACTGCGGGGCGAGGACGTCCTGGTAGCGGCTCCACCAGCTTGGCTGGCGGGTGTCGCGGGCGATGGCGGTGAGCCGTTCGACCTCGGCCCGGTCGGCCATCCCGTACAGGTCGAGCAGCACCCTGAGGTCGTTGGTGGATACCCCGACCGTGCCGGCCTCGATCCGGATCAGCTTGGACAGGGACCAGTCCATCGCCTCGGCGACCTGCTCCTGGGTCATGCCGGCCTTCTCGCGCTGCCGGCGCAGCTCGGTCGAGAGTTGTCGACGTCGCACGGTTCGGCCGTGGTCCGCGGTCATGTCCCCGCTCCTTAGCTCCCCCACTGCTACCCAGCGTGCCGTTTGAGGTGTCTTGTGTGACAGAAATGATGATGAGTGTCAACTTGCGTGGATTGGCAAGTTTAGTGTACGAAGTCTCACGTCGACCAGGACAGGGCGATCGGCCCTGGTTCGTCCGACAGGGTCGATCTGCCACCTAGCAGAATGCGACGTGGTGGATCGCTCGGGGGCGGCCTGTTCTGGTCGACGCCACCATCGCCGGCAACCGGGCCGCCAAGCGACCGGGTGCCCCGCAGCCCGCCGCCGGCGCTGATCAGCGTGCGCTGTCCCGCTTGCCCGTCGCCGTGCAGGAGGAGCCGTGACCGCCCCCGAAGACAAGAGCTCACCACCGCCGCCGCCGGCAGCGGCGTCCCCGCCCAAGAAGAACGCGACCATGTCACAGACCCCGATGACCCATACCGAACAGATCAACGCCGCCGCGCAACGGGCGGCGTTGACGGGCCTCGCCGAGACGGCCGCCCGCTTCCAGATGACCGAGACCAGCCGGCAGCTCGCCCACGAGCGGGCCATGGAGGTCCGCGAGCACGAGGCCCAGTTGATCGAAATGATGATGGTGCACGAGATCCGGCTGCGAGGCCAGTGGCGGCAGCTCGCCTACCTGCTCGCCTGCCTCGGCGCCGGCCTGTCCCTCGGCACCACCGCGCTGGTCGCCGGCCAGACCTCGCTGGCGTGGGCCGTCGCGGTCGGCATCGGCGTGGCCGGCCCGCTGACCGTCTGCCGCCTGCGCGCCGCGCTCCGCACCGCCGCCGACCCGTCGGCGGACACCCGCCACTGAGGCTGGAGCGCCCCGGGTGGGCGCTCAGCCCCTCGGGTGGATCAGCCCCCCGGCGGGTCAGCCCCCCGGGCGGGTCAGCTCCTCGGGTGGCGGCGACGCCACCAGCCGGGGCGAGGCCGCGGTCCGGCAGGCCGTCGTGCGGCCTTTCGGGCGGGTCAGCCTCTCGGGCGGGTCAGCCTCTCGGGCGGGTCAGCCCCTCGGGCGGCGACGCCACCAGCCGGGGCGATGCCGCGGTCCGGCAGGCCGTCGTGCGGCCTCTCGGGTGGGTCAGCTCCTGGGGCGGCGACGCCACCAGCGGGCGATGCCGCGTTCCGGCAGGCCGTCGTGCGGCCTTTCGGGCTGTACCGCGTCCATCTCGATGGTGTCGGACGCGCCGGGCCGGGCCGGGTTTCCGTACGGGGACCCCCGGTCGTAGGGCTCCTCGAAGTCGTCCGGCTCGTCGGGCGCCATCCGGACCGCGCGCTCGAGGTCCCTGTCGAGCTGGGCCCAGCCGGCGCCGCGGCGCCAGCGTGCCGGGCGGTCCTGGGTGCGTGCCGACCTCATCAGGTGGGCACTCTCCGGGTCGCCGAGCGAGGCGGCGCCGAGCGCGTCGGCGCGCGCGAATCCGGCCGTCAGATCCCCGGTCCTGAGCTTCTTCCTCACCGACAACCCACATCACCCCGACAAAGGCGAACCGATGGAGAAAACTTGCACAAATCGATCGGAGTACGCCGAAAATAGACCACTCCAGGGTTGGGTTCGACACCGGGGCCGGAAACGTTACGCACCGGTAGACCGCGGTCAGTCGCTGAACCGGTCCACGAGCCGCATCTTGTTCATCGCGTCCAGCGCCGCCACCTTGTACGACTCGGCCAGCGTCGGGTAGTTGAACACCGCGTCCACCAGGTAGTCGACGGTCCCGCCGCAACCCATCACTGCCTGTCCGATGTGGACCAGCTCGGTCGCGCCGGTGCCGAACACGTGCACGCCCAGCAGCCGGTGCGTCTCCGGCGACACGAGCAGCTTGAGCATCCCGTACGAGTCGCCGATGATCTGGCCGCGGGCCAGCTCCCGGTACCGGGAGATGCCCACCTCGAACGGCACCTTGTCCTTGGTGAGCTGGTCCTCGGTCTGTCCGATGTAGCTGATCTCCGGGATCGTGTAGATGCCGATCGGTTGCAGCGCCCCCATCGCGTGCACCGGCTCCTCGCAGGCGTGGTGGGCGGCCAGCCGGCCCTGTTCCATCGAGGTGGCGGCCAGCGCGGGAAAGCCGATCACGTCGCCCACGGCGTACACGTGCGGAGCCTCGGTCCGGTAGTGCTCGTCCACGGCGATCCGGCCGCGGGCGTCCGCGGACAGCCCGGCGTTCTCCAGCCCGAGCCCGTCGGTCATGCCCTGCCGGCCGGCCGAGTACATCACCATGTCGGCCGGGATCCGCTTGCCGCTCTCCAGCACCGCGATGGCGCCGCGCGGGTGCCGCTCCACCGCGGCCACCGTCTCCCCGAACCGGAACGTCACGGCCAGGTCGCGCAGGTGGTACTTGAGCGCCTCCACGATCTCCAGGTCGCAGAACTCCAACATCCGGTCCCGCCGCTCCACGACGGTCACCTTGGTGCCGAGCGCGGCGAACATCGACACGTACTCGATGCCGATCACCCCGGCGCCGACCACCACCATCGACTGCGGCACCGTGTTCATCGCGAGGATGCCGTCCGAGTCGATGATCGTCTGCTCGTCGAAGTCCACGCTGTCCGGGCGGGCCGGCCGGGTGCCGGTCGCGATGACGATCTTCTCGGCGGTCACCTTGGTGCCCGTGGCCAGCCCGTCGGTCACCTCGATCGTGTGCGGCTCCACGAACCGGCCGGTGCCGGACAGCAGGGTGACGTGGTTGCGGGACAGCTGGCTGCGGATCACCTCCACCTCGCGGCCGACCACGTGCTGGGTCCTGGCGGCCAGGTCCGCGACGGTGATGTCCTCCTTCACCCGGTAGCTCTGGCCGTACAGCTCGCGCTGGCTGAGCCCGGTGAGGTACAGCACCGCCTCGCGGAGGGTCTTGGACGGGATGGTGCCGGTGTTGATGCACACCCCGCCGATCATGTGCCGCCGTTCGACGACCCCGACCCGCCGCCCGAGCTTCGCCGCGGCGATCGCCGCCTTCTGGCCACCAGGGCCGGAGCCGATTATCAGCAGATCGAAGTCGTACACGGTGCCCAGTGTGCCCGGGCACGGCGTCGAGCAGAACCTTTCGTCCAGGGCGAACAACGCTGACAGCGAAAAGGCGGCCTTCGCGGGCGACCGAATCGCAGGTCGCGGCTAACGTCGCGACAAAGCGAGCGCGCAGAGAGCAGGTGGGAACGTGTCGGTACCGACCCTGATCGCCACACTGCGGTCCCAGACCAGCGGCGGTGTCCTGTCCGGCCATGACGAGCAGGTGTACCAGCGGCTGCTGAAGGAGCGGATCGTCTTCCTCGGCACCGAGGTGGACGACGCGATCGCCAACTCGGTGACCGCGCAACTGCTGCTTCTCAACGCCGAGGACCCCGAACGCGACATCTGGCTGTACATCAACTCGCCCGGCGGCTCGGTCTCCGCCGGCATGGCCATCTACGACACGATGCAGTGGGTGCGCAACGACGTCTGCACGGTCGCGCTCGGCTTCGCCGCGTCGATGGGCCAGTTCCTGCTGTGCGCCGGCGCCCGTGGCAAGCGGTACGCGCTGCCGAACGCCCGCATCGTCATGCACCAGCCGCACGGCGGGATCGGTGGCAGCGCCTCCGACGTCAAGATCCAGGCCGAGCAGATGCTCTACACCAAGCACCGGATGGCCGAGCTGATCGCGTTCCACACCGGCCAGGACCTCGAGGTGGTCCAGCGCGACGGTGACCGGGACAGGTGGTTCACCGCCGAGGAGGCGAAGGACTACGGCTTCGTCGACCAGGTCGTGTCCAGCCTCGACGCGACCGGGTAACGGTCCGGAAGCCTCGTCAACCTCGTTCGATCTCCCGGCGTCTGAGGACTGAACGCCCGTGTCCTAACTGCCCGGCCTGCGCGTTCCGGCTTCTCGTGCCGCTGGACTCCTGCCCGGAGTGCGCGGTGCCGCTGCGCGGCGAGCTGATCGACCGGATCTGGGCCGTGTCGACGCAGGCGCAGCTGCTGCTGACGGCGCGCGCCCCGCGCCACGCCGAGCGGCGCCCACCAGGCGTCACCCGGAAGCCGGTCGGCACGCCGGAGGCGTACGCGGTGCCGGCGGGTGCGCGGCTGCTGGTCGCCGGGTACGCGCACCGCCGCAGGCACCGGGACCTCTCCTCCTGGGCGGCCTACAGCGGCGGCCTGGCCACCCTGCTGGTACCCAGCACCATCGCCGTCTTCGGCGATCGCGGGCTGGTCAGGCCCACCCTGCTGGGCGCGGCCGCGCTGGCCGTGCTGCTGCTGGGCCTGCGCCGCCGGTTGCAGGCGCCGCTGCTGTTCGGCGGCGCCGTCCTGGCCTTCGACGCGGTGGTGCAGCTGCGGCCCTACCTGACCGCCGGCTACGACGCCACCCCGCGGTGGGTCCTCATCGGAGCGGCCGGGCTGCTGCTCCTCGGTGTCGGCATCACGTACGAGCGGCGCCTCCGCGACCTGCGCCGCCTCCGCCAGGGCTTCGGCCGGATGGCCTGAGCCCACCTTCGGCGGGACGCCAGGTCCGGCGACACCGGACCCGTCAGGCGGCGTCATGGAAGATCACCCCGAGCGTGTGGCGGAGGCCGGCGCGGATGGTGCTGACGCCGTGGCGGACGCCGATCCGGTAGGAGCCGCGGGTGCCGGCGCCGGGACGGTGGCGGGTCGGCCAGATCACCGCCTGGCCCTGGTCGAGGGTGATGGCGGTGCCGCGGGACTGCTGGCGGGGGAGGTTCTCCACCAGCAGGAACTCGCCGCCCGTGTAGTCTTCGCCGGGCCGCGAGAGCGCCACCATCACCTGGAACGGGAACGCGTGGTCGCCGTAGATGTCCTGGTGGAGGCAGTTGTAGTCGCCCTCGCGGTAGCGGAGCAGGAGCGGCGTGGGTTTGGTCTGGCCGGCCGCGTGGCACCGGTCCAGGAACTCCGCCAGCCGGTCGGGGAACCGGTCCGGGAACCGGAGCAGCTCGTTCCAGCGGTTGGCGACCGGCGCCAGGCGCGGGTAGAACGCCTCCCGCAGCGCGGTCACCTGGTCGGGCAGCGGGTGGGCGAAGTACTGGTACTCCCCCGACCCGAACCGGTGCCGGGCCATCTCCACCCTGGAGCGCCACGGCTCCGGCCGGTCGTACAGGGCGACCAGTGCCGCGCACTCCGCCGGCCCGAGGACCGGCGGAGTCACCGCGTATCCGGTGCTGTCGAGCGCGGCGGTCAGCGCGGACCAGTCCATCTCGCGCACGGTGTCGGGTACTGACGTCTCGTGTACAGCTGTCTCGGTCATGGGGAGTGAACACCGGACGGGCCGCTTCGGTTGCACTGTTCGCCGGCGGATTTCAGACGCGTGCCGCGTCGGGCCGGCAGGACCGGCACGGGCGGTAGCCGGCGTCCTCCGCCTCGGCCACCGTGCGGAACCCGTGCCGGTGCGGCGAGGTGATGCGGCGGGCGTTCGGGCAGGTCGGGAAGCACACCACACCCGTGGTGTCGCTGGCCAGGTAGTGCACGTGGCGGCGGCCCAGCGCGCGGATGCCGTCCACGTCCACCCCCTCCTTGCCCAGCAGCGCGCGCTTCGCCGCCGGGCCGAAGATGTACCCCCCGATCTCGCCGTCCGAGCGCACCACCCGGTGGCACGGGATCAGC
Source organism: Mycobacteriales bacterium (assembly GCA_045806985.1). Lineage (GTDB taxonomy): Bacteria > Actinomycetota > Actinomycetes > Mycobacteriales > JBJMIH01 > JBJMIH01. The sequence continues at coordinate 12,381 of JBJMIH010000019.1, forward strand.
ACCGGCACCGGGTTGCGGCCCAGCGCCGAGCCGACCGCGCGGACCGCGGCCCGCCGGCCGACCGACTCCGCCACCCAGGAGTACGGCCGGACCTGGCCCTTCGGGATGGTGAGCGTCACCCGCAGCACGGACTCCTCGAACGGGCTCAGCCAGCGCAGGTCGAAGCGGAGACCGGTGGAGCGGCCGGTGCGCAGCGCGGGCAGCAGGCCGGCCGGGGGCCGGTCGGCGGGCACCAGCGGCCGGTCGAACCGCTCGTGGAAGCCGTCGCCGAACTCCTCGAACTCCTCGAACTCGTCGTCCTCGTCGGCGGGCCGGACATAGGCGATGCCCTGGTCGGTGCTGGCGACGTACAGGTCGCCGAGCGGGCTCGGCACCCGTACCCACCGGCCGGCGATCCGGTCGATGAGGGTGTCCGGCGGGTCGGCGATCAGGCTCGCCAGTCCGGCCTCCAGCCCGGCTTCGTACCCGGTCTCGAGGGCCTCGACAGTGTCGGCGTCGTGGGGGACGGCGGCGGGCTCGCCAGCGCCGTCACCGGGGAAGTCTGCGGTGAAGTCGGTCATGAAACACCCCCCGAGGGTGTGTCGTGCAGGGCCCGCAGGCGGGTCAGGCCCCGCGAGATGTGCGATTTGACGGTGCCGCCGGCACGCCGAGCACCTCGGCGATCTCCTCGATCGACAGGCCGGACACATGCCGGAGCACCACCGCCACCCGCTGGTTCTCGGGCAGCCGGAGGAGCATCCCGGCCAGCGTCCTGCCGGTCTCGTGCCGCTCGGCCCGCTGCTCGACGCTCTCGGCCGGGTCGACCGGCTCGGGGGCGTACTCCAGCGGCGTGGTGGCGGGTTGGTGGGCCGCGGTCCGGCGGCTGTTGCGCCACGTGTTGAGCAGGATCGTCAGCAGCCAGGACCGCGGCTGGAGCTCGCCGATACGGTCGGCGTCGTAGTCGGCCAGCGCCCGGTACGCACGCAGGAACGAGTCGGCGGTGAGGTCCTCGGCGTCCGCCCACCGTCCGGTGATCCGCAGCGCGGTCGAGAACACCACCGTACGGTGGGCGGCGTACAGCTCGGCGAACCCCGCGTCGAGGTCGTCGGCGAGGGTGGCGAGCGCGGCCTCGCCCACTACGGGCCGCCCATCAGACGCCGTCCATCAGATGCCCAGTTCGAGCATGTCGCGGGCGGCCTCCAGGTCCAGCAGGTGGCGCTTGGCGGGCAGGCCGCCGGCATATCCGACCAGTCCGCCGTCGGCGCCCACCACCCGGTGGCATGGCACCACCACCAGCACCGGGTTGCGGGCCAGCGCCTGCCCGACCCGCTGGGCCGCCTGGTGCGGCGGGTAGTCCCTGAGTAGCCCCAACTGGCCGGCCAGCCGGCCATACGTGGTCGTGTCGCCGTAACCGACGGTGGCCAGCCCGGCCAGCACCCGCCGGTCGAAGACGCCGCTCAGCCGCGGGTCCACCGGGACCGTGAAGGCTCGCAGCCGGCCGGCGAAGTACGCGTCCAGCTCCTTCCGCGCCAGGTCCAGCCGGCGCTCCCCCTCCGGGTCGCCCACCAGCCGTTCCGCCGCCGGTTTGAGCGCGCCGAAGGTGGCGTTGACCAGGCCATTCGCCGTCGCGACCAGGGTGAGCCGGCCGATCGGGGTGTCGTGCCCCACGATCGCCGGTCGGGTCGTCGTGATCTTGGTTTCAGCGGTCATGGGAGTAGAACACCGGACGGCCCGATTCGGTTGCACTCACGCCGAAGATTCTGCCCGCGGAGTGGGGACCAGGGCGTACGCCCGCGAGCGTAGCCGGGGTGTCGCCAGGCGACCGACGCGGAAGGACGACCGGGGACGGACGCTCGTATCAGGGCAAACGACTCGCAGGAGGAGACCCATGAGCACCCTGATGGCGATCACGCCGCTAGCCCACGACCACTGGGACGGACCCGGTGCGTGGTGGCCGATCTTCCCGATCTTCTGGGGCCTGTTCTGGATCCTGGTGATCGGCTTCGTCATCTTCCGCGTCCGGCGCGGCGGCGGCCCGCCGTGGCGGCAGTGGCAGCACTCGCAGAGCGGTGAGGGGGTGCTGGCCGAGCGTTACGCGCGCGGCGAGATCGACGAGCGGGAGTACGAGCAGCGGCTGGCGGTGCTGCGGAAGAACCGTCCGGAAAAATAGGATCGGCGGATGACCCTGCGGCGGCTCGCGGCCGTGACACTCCTCGCGCTCGCGGTCGCGGGCTGCCGCTCCACGCACCACACCGGGGCCACCCCGGGAAGTCCCCGGGCGACGACCTCCCCGGCCGCGGCCGACTGGCGGGAGGTCGCGCTGCCGACCGGCCCCGGCCGCCCGTCAGTGCGCGACCTGGTGACCTGCGGTGGCGTCTGGTACCTGGTCGGCTACCGCACCGCGGCGGACGGCCAGACCAGCCCGGCTGCCTGGACCAGCCGGGACGGCGGCCGGAGCTGGCAGGTGCTGCCGGCGCAGCCGGCGCCGGGCAGCGTGTACGGGCCGCTGCACCAGTACTCGGCCGCCGCCTGCGTGCCCGACCGGCTGGCCGCGATCGGCTCCGCCACCGGCGGCTCGCACGGCATGGCCCGGACCAGCAACTGGTACGCGGTGGCCGGCGGTCCGCTGCGCGAGGTGATCTCGGCCGTCGAGCTGTACGGCGGCTCCCAGGCGATCGCGGTGAACCGGCTGGCCGGCGGCCCCGCCGGCTGGGTGATCGCGGGCGCGCGGGAGGACGCGAACACCGACCCCGGCGCCGCCGTGTGGGTGTCGCCGGACGCGGTCGACTTCACGCTGGTCGACGGCGACCCGGCGCTGGAGAGCCGCGCCGGCGAGGTCACCAGCGCCGCCGACGTGACCTGGGACGGACACGGCTGGACGCTGGTCGGCGACCGTACGGTGGTGAAGTCCGGTGGGGCCGGCCGTACCGCCATGGCCTGGACCAGCCGGGACGGGCGGACCTGGACCCGCCAGTACGCCCCGGCCGCCGGCACCGACGCGGACGCGCCGCAGCGGGTGGTGCCGTACCGCGGCGGCGTGCTCGCGCTGGGCCTGCACGGCGACCGGTTCGGGGCGTGGCGGCGGGACGCGGCCGGCCGCTGGGCATGGGGCGGCGCGTTCGGCCACACCGACGTGACCCGCGGCAAGGTCGGCGTGCAGAGCCTCGCCGTGGCCGGCGACGTCGCCTACGCGGCAGTCGCCGACGGGACCGCGATCACCCTGTGGACCTCCGGTGACGGTGCGCACTGGCGGCGGCTCGCCGCCCCAGTCCCGCTCGCCGGCGGCGCCGACGACCGGCTGCTGGTCGCCTCCGACGGCACCACCGTGGTGGCCGCCACCGACGACGCGCTGCTGCCGAGGCTGTTCACGCTGGCACCCTGATCGGATCGGATCCGATCCTGGCCGGAACCGGGTTTCCGCCGCCAAGGCGGAGCCGGGTGCCGCGTGCTGCTCTTGGCACGCAAGCGGGCCGACAACCCCGGCAGCGGGAAGCGCAGGTTTCGGCTGCCAAGGCGGAGGCTCGCGCCGCGTGCGTTCTTGGCACGCAAGCGGGCCGACAACCCCGGCAGCGGGAAGCGCAGGTTTCCGCTGCCAAGGCGGAGGCTCGCGCCGCGTGCGTTCTTGGCACGCAAGCGGGCCGACAACCCCGGCAGCGGGAAGCGCAGGTTTCGGCTGCCAAGGCGGAGGCTCGCGCCGCGTGCGTTCTTGGCACGCAAGCGATCCGACAACGCTGGCAGCGGGAAGCTGGGCCGGTCAGGAGGGTTGGGGGGCGATGCCGAGGACCTTCCAGCCGAGGTCGGGGAAGCCGGCGGCCGTGGCGACCCTGGCGGACGGGGTGTTCGCCGGGTCGTGCAGGTAGGTGGGTACCGCGCCGTCCGCGAGTACCGCCCTGGCGGCCTGGGCGACCAGGCGGCGGGCCAGGCCGCGGCCGCGGGCCGCCTCCGCGGTGCCGACCGCGAGCTCGTGCCCGTGCCGGTCGTGCCGCTTGATGCCGACGCCGGCCAGGTACCCGCCGCGGTCGTCGAGGGCGACCAGGACCTTCCCGCCGAACGGGCGGAGCCACTCGGGCAGCGACGGGTCGTCGGCGTCCCGCCACACGCCCGCGTCCGGCAGGTCGGCCGGTCGGGTGCTCCAGCGGAACGTGGCCAGGTACACCCGGCCGCCCCAGTGCCGCTCGATCGCGGCCACCGCCGCGTCCATGCTGGAACCGGACCCGCTGGGGACGAGCCGGTCGAGGGCGGCCGGCGGAACCCCGATCACCGCATTGCCGCTCGGGTCCACCACGCCGACCACCGGGTGGACGCGCCCGTCCCAGCCGGGCGCCGCGCGACGCGGGTTGCCGACCAGCCGGGGCGGGGTGGCCGGCGGCCAGCCGCCGACCCAGCCGCGCAGGTGCTCGACCAGCGGGGTGGGCACCTCGTCGGCGCCGGCGGGGTTCTGGGCGTCATCCACCAGGGTCACCGCCCCATCCTCCCGCGTCAGGGACCGGACATCACGCCGGGGTCGATGCCGAGCTCGCTGAGCAGGTCGTCCAGGTCGAGGGCGCGGCCGCGGCCGGCGCGGGCCGCGTACTCCTCCGCGCCGAGCGCCGCCTGGAGCCGGCCGACCAGGTCCAGCAGTTCGGGGTCGCCGAGGTCGGGGACGCCGCGCTGGCGCTCGGCCGCGCCGACCAGCACCGCGGCGAGGGCCAGGTCACCGGTCCGCGCGTACACCTCGGCGAGCCCGACCAGGTTCATCGCGGTGATCGGGCCGTCACGCAGCGCCCCCCGGTAGGTGAGCGACTCCCTGGCCAACGCGCGGGCCCTGCCGTAGTCGCCCTCGGCCAGTGACACCTTGGCGAACTGGGTGGTGACCATCGCGCGGAACTGTTGCGGCATGTTCGGCGACATCCTGTCGAGCCCGGCGAGCGTCGCGGTGAGCAGTTCCCGCGCCCGGGCCGGCTCGCCGCGGCGGCGGTGAATCTCGGCCTCGACGAATCCGAGCATCAGGTCGGCGAACTGGTTCTCCATGCCGTCCATCAGCCGGCGGGCGTCCTCCACGTGCCGCTGCGCCCGGTCCAGCTCGCCAGCCCTGGTCCACAGCTGCGCCAGCCGCAGCACGATCTCCGGCCGCTCCTCGGCCGCCCCCAACTCCTGGGCGAGCCGGCTGGCATCCTCCAGCAGCCGCGAGGATCGCCTGAACTCGCCCTGGAACCCGGCCATCTCCGAGGCGGCGACCAGCGACTGGCACATCCCCCAGCGCTCGCCGAGCTCGGTGAACGTCGCCCGCGCCCGCTCGTAGTCCTCCGTGGCCCGGTCCAGCTCACCAAGGTTGACCAGCATGTTCCCGCGGAACATCCGGGCGGCGGCGACGCGCCACGGGTCGCCGCCGCCGTCGATCGCCCGGTTCAGGATGCGCAGCGCGCCGGGCTGGTCGCCGCCGAGCGCGGTCAGCATCACCGTGATCACCAGCAGCAGCGGCCGGTTCGGCACCTCCCCGATCCGCTCGCGAATGCTGCCCAGCAGCTCCCGGATGGTCTCCTCGTCCGGGAACCACTCGACCTCCGAGACCCGGCACATCAGGTACTCCTCCGCCAGGTCGGGCGGGGGGTCGTCGCCGACCACCGCGAGCACCTGCCGGCCCCACGCCTGCCCCTCCACCCGGTACCCGCGCAGCCACCAGCTCCAGCACAGCGCGCCGACGTAGCGCAGCGCGGTCCGCACGTCGCGGGCGTCCAGGGAGTACCGGATCGCGGCGAGGGTGTTGTCGTGCTCGGCCCGCAGCCGGTCGAGCCAGACCAGCTGGTCGCGCCCGAGCAGCTCGGGCTCGGCGGCCAGCGCCAGCTCCAGGAAGTGGGCGGCGTGCGCGGCCCGGATCCGCTCCTTCTCGCCGGCGGCGGCCAGCTCGGCGTCGCCGTACGCGCGGATGGTCTCCAGCAGCCGGTACCGGTCCAGGCCGGCCAGTTCCAGCAGCGACTTCTCGCGCAGCGAGGCCAGCAGGTCGAGGATGTCGGCGGCGGGCAGGTCCGGGCCGGCGCAGACCGCCTCGATCGACTCCAGCGTGGCGCCGCCGGCGAACACCGACAGCCGGCGCAGCAGCCGCCGCTCCGGCTCGTCCAGCAGCTCCCAGCTCCACTGCACCACCGCACGCAGCGTCTGGTGGCGCGGCAGCGCGGTGCGGTCGCCGGCGGTGAGCAGCCGGAACCGGTCGTCCAGCCGGCCGGCGACCTGGTCGACGGTGAGCCCGCGCAGCCGGGCGGCGGCCAGCTCGATCGCCAGCGGCATGCCGTCGAGCTGCCGGCAGATCCGGGTGACCGCGCCGACCGTGCCCTCGTCCACCGCGAACGCGGGCTGCACGGCACCGGCCCGGTCCACGAACAGCCGGACGGCGGCGGCCCGGCCGGCGGTCGCGGCGTCGGCGTCCGGCGCCGGCAGCTCCAGGGGCTGTACCGGGCACAGCACCTCGCCGGTGACGCCGAGCGCCTCCCGGCTGGTGGCCAGCACCCGCGCGCCCGGGCAGCTCGCGAGCACGGTCGCGGCCAGCCGCGCCGCGGCGTCCAGCACGTGCTCGCAGTTGTCGAGCACCAGCAGCATCCGCCGTTCGGCGAGCGCCGCGGTGAGCCGGTCCAGCGGGCCGGCCGGCGGCGCGGCGGCGGCCGGACCGGCGGTGGCGGCGGCGCGTTCGGCGAGGATACCGGTGTCGGGCCGGATGCCCAGCGCGGACAGCACCGCGTGCGGCACCTCGGACGGGTCGGTGACCGGGGCGAGCTCCACCAGCCAGGCGCCGTCGGCGAAGCCGGCGCCCGGCTCGGCGACCAGCCGGGACGCGGACTCGCCGGCCAGCCGGGTCTTGCCGGACCCGCCCGGCCCGAGCAGCGTCACCAGCCGCGCCCCGGCCAGCAGGTGGCGTACCCGCTCCACGTCGGCGTCCCTGCCGACGAAGCTGGTCAGCGCCGCCCGCAGGTTGGTGCGCGGGGGCGCGGGCGCGGGAGCGGCGGCCGGCGCGGCGGCGGTCAGCGCCGGGTCGCCGCGCAGCACGGCCAGGTGGGTGGCGGCCAGCTCCGCCGACGGGTCGACGCCCAGCTCGTCGGCGAGGGCGCGGCGGGTGTCCTCCCAGACGCCGAGCGCGTCGGCCTGCCGGCCACCGGCGTACAGGGCGCGCATCCGCAGCGCCTGCAGGCGCTCGCGGAGCGGGTACCGGGCACCCGGCTCGGCCAGCTCGGCGGCGACCGCGGCGTGCCGGCCCAGCGCCAGCCCGGCCTCGGCGTGGTCCTCGACGGCGGCCAGCCGCTGCTCCTCCAGCCGGTCGGCGGCGGCCGGCGCGAACGGGGCGTCCCGCACGTCGGCCA
>JBJMIH010000020.1:0-37548 GCA_045806985.1 Mycobacteriales bacterium
AGTCTCTCGCCGTGGAACCCAGCTCCCGCGTCACGATCAAGGATGTCGCCGCCCAGGCCGGCGTCTCGGTCGCCACCGTCTCGAAGGTCCTCAACGGCCGCTACGGTGTCTCCGCCGCCACGCTCGCGCGCGTGCAGGCGGTGATCGCGGAGATGGGTTACGAGGCCAGCCTGGTGGCGCAGAGCCTGCGCAACCACCGCACCAACGTGATCGGCATCCTGGTGGCCGACCTCGAGCCGTTCAGCACCGAGCTGCTCAAGGGCGCCGGCGCCGCCATCCACGACTCCGGGTTCGAGCTGGTCGTGTACTCGGCCGGCGGCCGGGCCGCCGACAAGGTCGGCTGGGAGAGCCGCGCGCTGTCCCGGCTGGTCGGCACGCTGGTGGACGGCGCGGTGCTGGTCACCCCGACCGTGGTGGACGCGCGGCACGGCGTGCCGGTGGTCGCCGTCGACCCGCACACCGGCCCTTCCGACACGCCCACCATCGACTCCGACAACCCGCGCGGCGCCCGGCTCGCCACCGAGCACCTCCTCGACCTGGGGCACCGCCGGATCGCGATGCTCACCGGCCGGCCCGACCTCCAGTCCGCCCAGCTGCGCGAGCAGGGGTACCGGGAGGCGCTCGCCGCCCGCGGCGTGCCGGTGGACGAGGCGCTGGTGCAGCCCGGCGCGTACGAGCCCGCCGTCTCGGCCAAGTCGGCCCGGCAGCTGCTGACCGCCAGGGACCGGCCCACCGCGATCTTCGCCGCCAACGACCTGTCCGCGATCGCGACCCTCGAGGTCGCCGCCGAGCTGGGCCTGCGGGTACCCGAGGACGTGTCGATCGTCGGCTTCGACAACGTGCCGGAGTCCGCGCTCTGCTCGCCCCGGCTGACCACGGTCGACCAGTCGATCCAGACAATGGGGAAGCGGGCGATCGAGCTGCTGATCCAGCTCATCCGCGGCGAGCCGGTCGAGGTCACCCACATCACGCTGGACACCCGCCTGGTCGTGCGGGAATCGGCGCGCGCACTGTAGAGCTTTCCGCACCACCCGCTGTACCACCCGACGAAGGACGGACCCGACGTGACAATCGAGCAGAGCGTCGACGCCGAGCTGTGGCGTGACCCGGCGGCCCCGGTGGGTGACCGGGTCGCCGACCTGATGGCGCGGATGACCGTCCAGGAGAAGCTGGCCCAGCTGTACGGCATCTGGGGCGGCATCGACTCGCCCGGCGGCGACGTCGCCCCGCACCAGCACGACTTCGTGGCGGCCACCTTCGACTGGAACACCGTCATCGCCTCCGGCCTCGGCCAGATCACCAGGGCCTTCGGCACCGCGCCGGTGGACCCGGTCAACGGCGCCCGCTCGCTCGCCCACCGGCAGCGCCAGATCATGGCCGCCGGGCGGTTCGGCATCCCGGCGGTCGCGCACGAGGAGTGCCTCACCGGGCTGGCCGCCTGGCAGGCCACCATCTACCCGTCCCCGCTGTGCTGGGGCGCCAGCTTCGACCCCGATCTGGTCGAGCGGGTGGGCGCCCGGATCGGCCGGACCATGCGCTCGCTCGGCGTGCACCAGGGACTGGCCCCGGTCCTCGACGTGGTGCGCGACCTGCGCTGGGGCCGGGTGGAGGAGACCATCGGCGAGGACCCGCACCTGGTCGGCACCATCGGCGCCGCGTACGTGCGCGGGCTGGAGTCGGCCGGGGTGGTGGCCACCCTCAAGCACTTCGTCGGGTACTCCGCCTCGCGGGCCGGGCGCAACTTCGGCCCGGTCTCGGTCGGCCCCCGCGAGCTGACCGACGTGCTGCTGCCGCCGTTCGAGATGGCGCTGCGGGCCGGCGCCCGGTCGGTCATGCCGTCCTACACCGACAACGATGGCATCCCGGTCGCCAGCGACCCCGCCGTGCTCACCGACCTGCTGCGGAACCGGCTCGGCTTCACCGGCACGGTGGTCTCCGACTACTTCGAGGTGGCGTTCCTCCGGACCCTGCACGGGGTGGCCGGCGACTCGGCCGAGGCCGCGGGGCTGGCGCTGGCCGCCGGGATCGACGTCGAGCTGCCGTCGGTCAACGCGTACGGCCAGCCGCTGGCGGGCGCCATCGAGTCCGGCGAGGTCGACATCGCGCTGGTGGACCGGGCGCTGGAGCGGGTACTCCGGCAGAAGTGCGAGCTCGGCCTGCTGGACGCCGGCTGGTCGCCGGAGCCGCCGATCCTCGACCCCGGGTCCGGCGAGCCCGCCGAGCTGGACCCGCCGGACGCCAGGGCGCTGGCCGGGGAGCTGGCCCGGCGCTCGATCGTGCTGCTGCGCAACACCGGCGCGCTGCCGCTGCCGGCCGGCCGGCGGATCGCCGTGGTCGGGCCGCGCGCGCACGATCCCGGCGCGATGATGGGCTGCTACGCGTTCCCGCTGCACGTCGGCGTGGACCACCCGGACGTGCCGGTGGGCGTGGCGGTGCCGACGGTGTACGAGGCGCTGGCCGCCGATCCGGCCGGGCACGCGGTGACCTACGCGGAGGGCTGCCCGGTCACCGGCGGCGACGACGAGGGTCTCGCCGAGGCGGCCCGGCTGGCCGCCGACGCCGACGTCTGCGTGGCCGTGCTCGGGGACCAGGCCGGCCTGTTCGGCGGCGGCACCTCCGGTGAGGGCTGCGACGTCGCCGACCTGCGGCTACCCGGCCGGCAGGAGGAGCTGCTGGAGGCGGTGCTGGCCACCGGAACGCCGGTGGTGCTGGTGCTGCTGGTCGGGCGGCCGTACGAGCTGTCCCGGCAGGTGGACCGGCTGGCGGCCGTGGTCTGCGGGTTCTTCCCCGGCGAGGAGGGCGCGACGGCGCTCGCCGACGTGCTGACCGGGCGGGTCAACCCGTCCGGACGGCTGCCGGTCAGCTTCCCGGCCGCCGGCGCCAGCCAGCCGTCCACGTACCTGACCGCCCGGCTCGGGCAGCGCAGCGAGGTCAGCTCCGTCGACCCGACCCCGCTGTACCCGTTCGGGCACGGCCTGTCCTACGCCCCGGCCCGCTGGCTGGACGTGGCGCTCGGCTCGGCCGGCGGCTGGCCGACCGACGGCACCTGCCGGGTCGACGTCACGCTGCGCAACGAGGCCGACATCCCGACCAGCGAGGTCGTCCAGGTGTACCTGCACGACCCGGTCGCCGAGGTGGTACGCCCGGAGCGCCAGCTCATCGCGGCGGCGCGCGTCGACCTGGAGCCGGGCGAGATCGTCACCGCCAGCCTGGAGCTGCACGCCGACCTCACCTCCTACACCGGCCGCGCCGGCCGCCGCCAGGTCGACCCCGGTGACGTCGAGCTCCGCGTCGGCGCGTCCAGCACCGACATCCGCGCCACGCTCCCCGCCACCCTGACCGGCCCGCACCGGGAGGCGGGCCCCGACCGCGTCCTCCACCCCACCATCACCCTGACCCGCCAGGCATCCTGACCCGCCAGGTCTGACCCGTCGCCCCCGTCACGGGGGGAGGTCGGCGGCGACGGCGGCGAGGGCTTCGTGGGCTGGTGTCTGCTGGTCGGCCAGCCAGACCAGGGCGGTGCGGGAGGCTGGCAGGTCGCGGATGGGGACCGCGGTCACCGCCGGGTCGTGGTAGTGGTCGGTGAACGAGGCGACGGTGGCGTGCACCAGCTCGCCGACGGCGATGCGCAGCGTCACGTCGCCGATCGAGCCGACCCGCCGGAAGATCCGCCGCATCGGCCGGCCGGACGGGGAGCGCGGAGGGACGAAGTCGTCCAGCATCTCGCGCGGCAGCGTGGCCGGCAGCTGGATCGGGTACTCGGCGAAGTCGTCCACGCACACCGAGTCCCGGGTGGCGAGCGGGTGGTCGCGGGCGACCAGCAGCACCCGCGGCTCGCGGGACAGCAGCGGCCCGATCACCAGCGCCGGATCGTGCAGCGGCAGCCGCATCGCGAGCAGGTCGGCGTCCCGGCGCCGCAGCCAGTCGAACTGGTCGCGGTCCAGCCCGGTGTCGACGATCTCGACCGGGCAGCTCGGGTGGCGGGCGGTGAACTCCTTGACGATCTCTAGGAACCTGGGGCCGGCGTTGCACCGCGAGTACATGCCGATCCGCAGCGTCCCGGCCACGCCGGTGGTCAGCGTCCTGGTCCTGGCCAGCGCGTCCTCGAGTTGGGCGAGGGCAGCGGTCGCGTCCCGGCGGAGCTGGTCGCCGGCCGGGGTGAGGCTGACCCGGCGGCTGGTCCGCTCGAACAGCCGGCCGCCGACCCGCCGCTCCAGCTGGCGGATCGTCTGGCTGACCCGGGACGGGGTGAGCCCGAGCCGGCCGGCGGCGCGGCCGAAGTGCAGCTCCTCGGCCACCACCAGGAACGCGCGGAGCTCCCGCAGGTCGGGCGTTGACATCGTGTAGCGACGCTACCGGATGCGCGAAGCGGCGCGTACTTGCTCGCTGCCGGCCCGACCGGCGAGGCTGGGCGGATGACGGATGCGGGAACGGTGCTGGTCAGCGGGGCTACCGGGCACGTGGCGGCGAGGTGGTGCGGGCGCTGGCGGCGGCGGGGGCGCCGGTGCGAGCGCTGGTACGGACTCCACCCCGGGAGGGGCTGCCCGCCGAGGTCGAGCAGGTCGAGGGCGACCTCGACCATCCGGACAGCCTGGCGCCGGCCCTGGACGGGGTGGCGGCGGTGTTCCTGCTGCCCGGGTTCTCCGACATGAGCCAGGTGGCGGAGCGGATCGCGGCGGCGGGGGTACGGCGGGTGGTGCTGCTGTCCGGCAGCTCGGCCGGGGACGGCGACCCGACCAACGCGGTCTCGGAGTACATGCGCGACTCGGAGGCGGCCGTGCGCGGCTCCGGGGTCGCCTGGACGATCCTGCGGCCCAGCGGCTTCATGTCCAACACGCTGCGATGGCTGCCGCAGCTGCGGGCCGGCGACACGATCGTGGAGCCGTTCGCCGGGGTGCCCATCGCGGTGATCGACCCGTACGACATCGCCGCGGTGGCCGCGCTGGCGCTGGTGGACGGCGGTCACGAGGGTCGGGTGTACCGGCTGACCGGGCCGGAGCCGCTGTTGCCCGCCGACCGCGCCCGCATCCTCGGCGAGGTGCTGGGCCGCCCGCTCCGGCTCGTCCCGCAGCCCGACGACGAGGCCAGGACGGCGATGCTGGCCGCGATGCCGGCGAAGTACGTGGACGCGTTCTTCCGCTTCTACGTGGACGGCACGCTCGACGAGTCGGTGGTGCTGCCCACCGTGGCCGAGGTCTGCGGCCGGCCGCCACGCACGTTCGCCGAGTGGGCCCGTACACACGCGGACGAATTCGGACAAACGTGAACTACTTCCCCGGGTAGCGTCCGTAGGCGATCATGCTCGGATGAGCTGGCGAGCCGCCGGCGCGGTCCTGCTGTGTGCCGCCGCCGCGAACCTGACCGGGGTCGCCCACGCGACGACCGCCACCCCCGCCGACACCACCGGTGACTACTGGGTCGTCGGCACCGACCAGGCCGGCAGGCGGCTGATGGCCTTCGACCCGGCCGTCACCGACTGGAACACCAGCGCCGCGCTCAAGTGGTCGTGGACCCCCACCACCGGGCTGGGCTTCTCCAGCGCCGAGGTGTCGGCGTTCACCAACGTCGCCGACGCCAAGCTGCGCGACCGGGTCGGCGGCGGGCAGAGCTTCGTGGTGGACGGCGGCGGCGGGCTGGCGGCGGTGGTGGCCTACCCGTCCGGCACCCGCCAGTGGGCGAAGGTCATCTCCGGCAACCTGCACGCCGCCGAGCTGCTGCCGGACGGCAACATCGCGATCGCCGCCTCGACCGGCGGCTGGGTCCGGGTGTACGCGTCCTCGCAGGGCGCGAACGCCTCCACCTACGCCCAGTTCAGCCTCACCGACGCGCACGCGGCGCTGTGGGACCCCGCCATCCGTCGGCTGTGGACGGTCGGTGAGCTGCCGGGCACCACGCAGTACGTCCTCACCGCGCTGGTGGTGGGCGGCACGCCGGCCGCGCCGACGTTGCGCGAGGACACCGGCCGGCGGGTGAACCTGCCGGGCTCCGGCGGCCACGACGTGTACTCCTACGCCTACGACACCGGCAAGCTGTGGGTCACCAACAGCGGCGGGGCGTACCTGTACGACAAGGCGACGAAGACCTTCGCCAGCGCGCCCGCCGGCGCCGGCCGGAGCGGCGTCAAGTCGATCGGCAACCAGCCGTCCGGCCAGATCGTGGAGACCAAGCCGGACTCGGCCAAGTCCCCGCCCGGCGCCTGCACCCTCAGCACCTGGTGCACCGACACCGTGGACTTCTTCAACCCGTCGATGACCCGCACCCGCACCGGCGCCGCGTTCTACAAGGCGCGGGTGTGGACGCCGTACTACAGCGTGGTCGACCAGACGCTGCGCGGCACCGTGTGGGACCGCACCCTGGACACCGCCGGCGGCTGGTCCGAGCCGGCCCGGATCGACGCCGACGGCGGCACCGGCGCGATCGCCGCGGCCGCGCTGCCGGACGGCAGCCTGCACGTGGAGACGGTGGTGCCGGGCGGCGGGGTGTGGGACCGCACCCGGGCCGCCGACGGCACCTGGTCGGCCGCCACCGAGATCGACGCGAACGGCTCGATCACCGCCGTGGCCGCGGCCGGGCTGCCGGACGGCAGCCTGCACGTGGAGACGCTGGTGCCGGGCAGCGGGGTGTGGGACCGCACCCGCGCCGCCGACGGCAGCTGGTCGGCGGCGGCCAAGATCGACACGGCCGGCACGATCACCGCCGTGTCGGCGGCGGCGCTGCCCGACGGCTCGCTGCACGTGCAGACCCTGGTTCCGGGGGCCGGCGTGTACGACCGCACCCGCAGCCCGGCCGGCGCCTGGTCGAGCGCGCCCAAGGTCGACGCGGACGGCACGGTCGTCGCGCTCGCCGCGGCCGGCCTGCCCGACGGCACCCTGCACGTGGTGACCTCGGTACCCGGTACCGGCGTGAACGACCGCACCCGGAGCGCGGCCGGCGCCTGGTCGGGCACCACGACGATCGACACCAACGGCTCGATCAGCGCGGTGTCGCTGGCGGCGCTGCCGGACGGCTCGCTGCACGTGCAGACCACCGTGCCGGGCTTCGGGATCTGGGACCGGGTCCGGGCCGCGGCCGGCACCTGGTCGGCGTCGGCGGTGAAGCTGGACGCGAACGGCAGCGTGCTGGCCACCTACGCGGCCGGGCTGCCCGACGGCACGCTGCACATGGGGTCGCTGCCGGACATCTCCTGACCGCCGCCGGCTCGACCGGCGCGGCCGGACCAGAACGCCACCACGCCGGACCCGGCGGTGGCGGCCGCGCACAGCGGCCAGAGCAGGCCGGGCGCGACGCCGTACACCAGTGCCCCCACCGGCGGCGCGAGCACGTTGCCGCTGGTGGCCGCGCCGGTGTACAGGCCCTGGTAGCGGCCGACCAGGCCGGGCGGGGCGGCGTCCAGCACGTGCGCGGTCGCGGTGGTCTTGTAGAGGATCTCGCCGCAGGTGAGCACCGCCATCGCGGCGATCGCGACAGCGGTGCCCGGCCCGGTCGCGAACAGCGCGAAGCCCAGCCCGACCAGGCAGTACCCGGTGCCGATGACGGCGGTGGCCGGCCGCGCCCGCAGCGCCATCGCCACCGGCAGCTCGAGGCAGAGGATCATGCCGGAGCCGAGCGCGATCAGCCCGGCGTACAGGCCGACCGGGTGGCCGTGATCGCGCAGGAACACCGGCAGCGTGCAGAAGACCTGCCGGTAGAACACGTCCACCACGACGATCGCCGGCAGCAGCACGAGCAGCGCCCGGTCGGCGCGCAGGCTGCGCAGGAACCCGGTCGCGTCGCGGCGACCGCCCGTGCGCGGGGCGGGCGGCTCGGCCGGCAGCAGCCGGGCGGTGATGCTCCGGACCACCAGGGTGACCGCGCCGTCCAGCACGAACAGCAGGGTGAAGCTGGAGGACGACAGCAGCGCGCCGAGCGGCGGCCCGATCACCGTGCCGGCGTTGAAGGCGGCCCTGGTCAGCGCGACCGAGCGGCGCCGGTCGCCGGCCGGCACCGCCAGCGCGACCAGCGCGCCCTGCGACACCCCGGCGGTGGCGGCGGCGTACCCGAGTGGCAGCAGCACCACCGCCAGCGCCGCGACCGGGAGCCACGGCAGCGCGAGCGTGGCCCCGCCGGCGACCATCGAGCTGACCAGCAGGCAGCGGCGGTGGCCGAACCGGTCGCCGAACCAGCCGCCGGTGAAGTTGCCGACCAGCATTCCGGCGCCGAGGCCGCCGCTGACGACACCGGCGGTGCCGAGCGGCACGTGCCGCGGGCCGGTCAGGTAGAGGAACAGGTAGAAGTACACGAACGAGCCGGCCCCGTTGACGAGCCGGCCGGCCGCGAGGATCCACACGACGCGGGGGAGATCGCGCATACCGGTCCGTTCCAGAGTCGGTCTCTTTTGGGAACTTACTCTAGTCTGGACGTATGACGGTGAGAACCCGCCCGGTGGATCTCCGCTGCGCGATCGCCCAGTCGCTCGACGTGGTCGGCGACTGGTGGAGCCTGCTGGTGCTCCGCGACGTGGCCCGCGGCCTGCACCGGTTCGAGGAGCTGCGCGCCGAACTGGGCGTCTCCCGCAAGGTGCTCACCGAGCGGCTGTACAAGCTGGTCGACAACGGCGTGCTGGAGCGGCGGCAGTACTCCGAGCACCCGCCGCGGCACGAATACCTGCTCACCCCGCTCGGCCGCGTCGCGCTGCCGATCCTGGCCGCCCTCCAGGAGTGGGGCGACCGGTGGCTGCTCGGCGACGGCACCCCGTCGGCCACCACCGAACCCGGCACCGCCGAGGCACGGCGGGTGCACGCGCTGGTCGGCACCCGGATCCCGGTGTTGGCCGGGCTGGAGCCGGTCGCCGACACGCCGCTCACCGTTCTGTACTGCTACCCCGGCACGCGGATGCCGGGCGCCGGCGACATCCCCGGCGCGGCCGGCTGCACGCTGGAGTCGTGCACCTACCGCGACCGGCTGGCCGAGTTCGCGGCGCTCGGCGCGGCGGTCCGCGGGGTGAGCACGCAGCGACCCGCCGAGCAGGACGAGTTCGCCGCCGCCGAGCGCATCCAGTTCCCGCTGCTGTCCGACGCCGACCTGGAGCTGGCGATGGCGCTGCGGCTGCCCACCTTCCGGGCCGGCGGCACCGTCCGGCTCAAGCGGATCACGCTGGTGGTGGACCGCGGGCGTACCGTCCGCGGCGTGCTGTACCCGGTGCCCGACGTCACCGGCAGCGTGGAGGACGCGCTGCGGCTGGTACGGGAACGGGCGGCTGTTCTCGTGCCAGACTCTGCGCCATGAGTGCTCACCAGGCCCACGGCAGCCGGGGCTCGATCGCGTCGGTCGGATCGCTGGGGTCGGTCGCGAGCGTCGGCTCCATCGGCAGCGTCGCCTCCGTCGGCAGCATCGGCTCCCTCGCCTCCGTCGGCTCGCTCGCCTCCGTGCTGTCGGTCGGCTCGTTCGCCTCGGTCGCCTCGGTGGGCTCGCACCGCTCGATCTGCTCGGTGGGCGCCTCCGGCGGCTTCGGCCACGTCCTCCGCTATCCGCTCGCCGAGCGCCTGCTCATCCGGCTGGCCCGCGCCGCCGCGCGCCGGTAGGCGGGCCGCCGTGCGGTACCGGCTGCTCGGGCAGGGCGGGCTCCGGGTGTCGGAGCTGTTCCTGGGCGCGATGACGTTCGGCGGGACCGGGGTCCCGCCGGCGGAGTGCCGGCGCATCCTCGACGTGTACGCCGAGGCCGGCGGCAACGTGGTCGACACCGCGGTCAACTACCGCGGTGGCGCCAGCGAGGAGGTGCTCGGCGAGCTGCTGGCCGGCGACCGGGACCGCTGGGTGGTGGCCACCAAGTACTCGGTCACGCGGGACGGCGCCGACCCGAACGCCGCCGGCAATCATCGCAAGAACCTCGCGCTGTCGCTGGAGACCAGCCTGCGCCGGCTGCGCACCGACTACGTGGACCTGTACTGGGTGCACCTGTGGGACCGGCACACCCCGATCGAGGAGACGCTGCGGGCGCTGGACGACGCGGTCCGCGCGGGCAAGGTGCTCTACGTGGGCATCGCCGACTGCCCGGCCTGGGTCGCCGCGCGCGCCAACACGCTCGCCGAGTGGCGCGGCTGGAGCCCGTTCGTGGCGGTGCAGTGGCCGTACAGCCTGCTCAGCAGGGACATCGAGCGGGAGATCCTGCCGATGGCGGAGAGCTCCGGGATGGCCGTGGCGGCGTTCGCCACCGTGGCCAGCGGAATCCTGGCCGGAACGTTCACCCGGCCGGGCGGCCCGCCGCCGGGTACCAGGGTGCCGCCGGACTCGCTGACCCCGCACGACCTGGCGGTCGCCCGCGCTGTCGACTCGGAGGCCGCCGAGCTGGGTGTGCCGAGCGCCCGGGTGGCGATCGCGTGGACCCGGCACCGGTCCCGCGCTGTCCACCCGATCCTCGGCGCCCGCACCGCCGGGCAGCTCGCCGACAACCTGGGCGCCGTCGACCTGGTACTGCCCGCCGAGACCGTCGCCAGGCTCGACCGGGCCAGCGGATTCGTCCCCGGCTACCCCGCCGACTTCGTGGACCCGACCGCGCCGTGGCCGTTCGGCGAGGCGTCACTGCGGGTGGACGGCCGTGGCTGAGGTCAGGCCGGCGGGCGAGGGCGACCGGGCGGCTGTCGAGGAGATCGTCGGGGCGGCCTACCGGCCGTGGGTGGCGGTGATCGGCGGCCGGCCGCGGCCGCTGGACGCCGACTACGGCGCGCTCATCGCCGAGGGGCGGGTGCACGTCGTCGGCGAGGGCGGCGTGGACGGGCTGATCGTGCTGGTGCCGGAGGCGGGCGCGCTGCTGGTGGAGAACGTGGCGGTCCGGCCGGCGCTGCACGGCCGCGGGATCGGGCGGCGCCTGCTGGCCTACGCCGAGGACGAGGCGCGCCGGCTCGGGCTGCCCGCGCTCCGGCTGTACACGCACGAGAAGATGGCCGGCAACCTGCGGCTGTACCGGCGGCTCGGCTACGTCGAGACCGGCCGGGAGGCGGTCGGCGGCGGCAGCCACATCGTGCACCTGGCCAAGCCGCTCACCCCGGGCTGACCGCGCCGGGCTCGACGCAGAACTCGTTGCCCTCCGGGTCCCGCATCACCGTGTGATGGTCGTGCTCACCGACCACGGTGGCGCCGAGCGCGGCCAGCCGGGCCACCTCGTCGGCGACCGGGCCGGGCGCGCGCAGGTCGAAATGCACGCGGTTCTTGGCGGTCTTCGGCTCGGGCACCCGGAGGAACCAGATGTTCGGCCCGCCCCAGCCGGCGGCCTCCACGAACGCCCGCTCCGGGGTGGAGTCCTCGTCCACGTCCGACCCCAGGGCGGCCGCCCAGAAGGTGGCGAGCGCGAGCGCGTCGGCGGCGTCGAACGACACGGCCTTGACGATGCTGGCCATGACCGCACGGTAGTCGCGCCGCCGACGGCCCGTCAGCCGGTTTTCGGGCGGTACGCGTGGGCGACCGCGCCGCCGCTGAACGCCTGCACACCGACCAGGTCCAGGTCCACCCGGCCGCCGAACAGCGGCATCCCCTCGCCCAGCGCCACCGGGTGGACGAGCAGCTGGTACTCGTCCACCAGCCGGGCCGCGGTCAGCGCCCGCGCGAAGGTGGACCCGCCGTGCGCCACCAGGTCCTTGCCCGGCTCCTCCTTCAGCCGGGCGATCTCCTCGGCGAGGTCGCCGGAGGCGATCCGGGTCTCCGGCCACTCCGCCTTCTCCAGCGTCCGGGAGAAGACGACCTTGGGGATCTCGTTCATCGGCGCCGCGAACACCTCGGTGGAGTTGGGCCAGTACGCGGCCATGTCGAGGTAGGTGGACCGCCCCATCAGGTGCGCGCCGGCGGCCCGGATCCGGTCGAGGGTCCAGGCGGCGCCGTCCTCGCTCATGCTGGGGAAGATCCACCGGTTGTCCCCGTCACGGTCGGCGACGAAGCCATCCACGGAGACGGACATCTTCAGGATCAGTTTTCGCATGGCCATATTCAACCATACGGTTGAATAGAGCAACAGCTCGTGGCCCGGCGGTTCGCGCCGTACACTTTCGCCCCGTGCGACACAGACGACAGGTGTTCGCCGACCCCACCGGGCGCCGCCGCCGGATCGCGGCACGCGCCGGCCTGGCCTGCGCGGCCGTGCTGGTGGGGTACCTGCTGCTGCTCGTCACCGGGTTGACCCACAGCGGGCGGTACGGCGTGCCGGGCTGGCACCAGCAGGCCGGGCCCACGACCGCGCCGACGTCCTCGCCGACGGTGACCGACCCCACGTCGACCGCGACCCGCACCGGCCCGCGCCGGTCCACCCTGGCCAGTCCGCCCGCCACCACCAGCCCGGTACCCGCCACCAGCCCGACACCGGCAGTGACCTCCTCCTC
The DNA here is from genome assembly GCA_045806985.1 of Mycobacteriales bacterium. Taxonomy (GTDB): domain Bacteria; phylum Actinomycetota; class Actinomycetes; order Mycobacteriales; family JBJMIH01; genus JBJMIH01. The sequence goes on from JBJMIH010000020.1 coordinate 12,345, forward strand.
GCCGGCCACGCACGGCCGGCCCACCGCGGCACCCGGCAGGGGCCACGCCAGCAAGTCGCCGGGTCGCTGACGTGCCCCGGCACACCGCCCGCCGGCCGCCCCGTGCCCACTGGCTGCTCCTGCTGCTCGCGCTCGCCACGCTGATGAGCGCCCTGGTCTTCCAGGGCTACACCCGGCACCTGGTCGGCAAGGCCTCCACCCGGCCGCTGACCGGCGGCGCGCCGGCGCCGGACCCGGTCCTGCACGGCGGGCCGGTGCTGCGTGCCGGGCCCGGCGGCCGGGTGGACTCCAGCCGCCCGCCGGCCAACACGATCGCGCTGACCTTCGACGACGGGCCCGACCCCGTCTGGACCCCGCGCGTCCTCGACGTGCTGCGCCGCCACCACGCCCACGCCACGTTCTTCATGGTCGGCTCGCGGGTGAACGAGCACCCCGAGCTGGTGCGGGCGGTGCTGCGGGACGCCGACGAGGTCGGCTCGCACACCTTCACCCACGCCGACCTGGGCCGGCTGCCCGGCTGGCGGTACCGCGCCGAGCTGGAGCTCACCCAGAACGCCCTCGCCGGCGCCGCGAGCGTCCGGACCGCGCTGGTCCGGCCGCCGTACTCGTCCGGGCCGGACGCGCTGTCCGGCCGGGAGTGGGGCGCCGTGCGGCGGCTGGCCGGCGGCGGGTACCTGGTCGTGCTGTCGGACCGGGACAGCGAGGACTGGCGGCGGCCCGGGGTCGACCGCATCGTCGCCAACGCCACCCCCGCGCCGGGCCAGGGCGCGATCGTGCTGATGCACGACGGCGGCGGTGACCGGACGCAGACCGTCCGGGCCGTGGACGAGCTGCTCACCCGGTTGGAGGGGCAGGGGTACCGGTTCACCACGGTGTCGCGGGCACTGGCGATCACCGGCGCGGACCGGCACGTCGGCACCACCGACCACCTGCGCGGGGTGTCGTTGCGGTGGGCACAGCGCGGCGCGGAGCTCACCGCCGACCTGATGACCGGCGCGCTGCTGGTGGCGGGCGGGCTGACCGGGCTGCGGCTGGTGGTCCAGCTCGGCGCGGCCTGGCTGCACGTGCGGATCGCGCGCCGCCGCCGGCGCCGCTGGCACTGGTGGGACGAGCCGGTCACGGTGATCGTGCCCGCGTACAACGAGGCCGCCGGCATCGCCGACACCGTGTACTCGCTGGTCGACACCGACCACCCCTGGGTCGAGGTGATCGTCGTCGACGACGGCTCCTCGGACGGCACCGCCGACATCGCCGAGTCGCTGGGGCTGCCCAACGTGCTGGTGGTCCGCAAGGCCAACGGCGGCAAGCCGTCCGCGCTGAACCTCGGGCTCCGGTACGCCAGGACCGAGCTGATCGTCATGGTGGACGGCGACACGGTGTTCGAGCGGGACACCATCCCGCGCCTGGTCCGGCCGTTCCAGGACCCGAGGATCGGCGCGGTCAGCGGCAACACCAAGGTCGGCAACCGCCGCCGGCTGCTCGGCCGCTGGCAGCACCTGGAGTACGTGGTCGGCTTCAACCTCGACCGCCGCCTCTTCGACCTGGGCCGGTGCATGCCCACCGTGCCGGGCGCGATCGGTGCGTTCCGCCGCCCGGCGCTGATCGAGGTCGGCGGGGTCAGCGACGACACGCTCGCCGAGGACACCGACCTCACGATGGCGCTGTGCCGGGCCGGCTGGCGGGTGGTGTACGAGGAGACCGCGCGGGCCTGGACCGAGGTGCCGTCCGGGCTGCGGCAGCTGTGGAAGCAGCGGTACCGCTGGTCGTTCGGCACCATGCAGGCGATCTGGAAGCACCGGCGGGCGCTGCGCGAGCGCGGCGCGGCCGGCCGGCTGGGCCGGCGCGGGCTGGCCTACCTGGTGCTGTTCCAGGTGCTGCTGCCGCTGTTCGCCCCGGTGGTGGACATCTTCAGCCTGTACGGCCTGTTCTTCCTCAACCCGGTGCTGATCGGCGCGCTGTGGCTGGGCTTCCTCGGCGCGCAGGCGCTGTCGTCGGCGTACGCGCTGCGGCTGGACGGCGAGCGGCTGCGGGTGCTGTGGACGCTGCCGCTCATGCAGCTGGTGTACCGGCCGCTGCTCTGCCTGGTCGTCGTGCAGTCGACGGTGACCGCGCTGGTCGGCGCGGGCCTGCGCTGGGGCCGGCTGCAACGGCACGGGCAGGCGTCGGCCACCCTCGCCAGGGCGGAAGGGGGCGCGCATGGCTGACCGGGGGCACCGGAGCGTGCCGCACACCGCCGACGTGCGGATCGAGGCCTGGGGACCGGACCGGGACGGCTGCCTGGCCGAGGCGGTGCTCGGCCTGGCCGACTCGGTGGTGGACCGCTCCGCCGCCGGGCCCGACCGGGAGCGGGTCACCGTCCCGCTCGCCGCCGAGTCCGATGTGGACCTCCTGGTGCTCGCCCTGGACGAGGTGATCTACCGGCTCGACACCCGTGACCAGGTACCGGTCGGCGCCGAGTACGCCGCCGGCGAGCTCCGCCTCGACATGGTCGACGTGCACGCGCTCCCGGTCGTCGGCCCCGGTCCGAAGGCCGTCACCCTGCACGAGCTGAAGTTCGGCCCGGACGCCGACGGCCGCTGGACCTGCTCGGTCACCATCGACATCTGAGTCCTACCGCGGGTAGGCGAACAGCGTCTCGTCGGTGTCGGACACGATGGCGGCGCGGACCTCGTCGGTGCGGGTACGGCCCGGGACGGCGAACACCGCGGTGGCCGGGGCGCCCGTGTAGCGGGCCGGGACGCTGATGAAGTGCCAGCAGCCCTCCGACCAGTGGTCGGCGGGCTGCTCGACCCGACCGGTCAGCATGGCGGCGACCTGCTGGTAGGCGCGGCTGCGGCGGAGCGCGGGCAGGCTGCGTTCCAGCGTGCCGGGGCGGCACCGGCGGCGGGCCGCCACCGCGCCGGATGTCAGGCCGGCGAGCCGTACGGCCTCCGGCGAGAGCAGGAGCAGCAGCGCGACGTCACCGGCCAGCACGGCGGCGGTCGGCACGGGACGCGCCACGGCCGCTGCCCACGCGGAGGAGGCGCCGGCGGCGGCGCAGAGGGCGAGCAGGCCGAGCACGGCGGCACGGGCGACAGTCCTGGCCCGGACCGGGTCCCGGCCGCCCAGGCAGCCGCACGGCGCCTCCGGGGCGAGCCTCCTGGCGGCCAGCAGGAACCCGACGAACCCGGCGGCCAGGCCGGCCGCGGCCAGGCTGGCGGGCCGGGACAGCCCGGGCACCGGCAACGCGGCGGCGAGGCCGGCCTCGGTGAGGATCACCAGCCTGCCCACCGCCCGCGCCGGCAGCGGCAGGCCGGTGGCGCGCAGCACCGCGTCGAAGGCGGGGCCCAGGTCGCCGGTGCGTAGCCGGCCGGTGACCACCTTGACGGCCGCCGCCGCCGCGAGCGTGCCGGCGACGGCGAACCGCTGCGCCGTCGCGGCCAGCCGCGCGGCCTCCATCACGTCCATGACAGCCCATTAGAGGCCGTACCCCGGGGTCTCCGGGAGGGGACGGGACGGGCCGGGGACCTGATCGGGACGGATCCGGGACGGCACCAGTGATCCTGCGTCACGTCACTGTCACGGAAATTGCCGCCGCGGGAGGCGCTCATGCCGGCCGATCGACGCAGGTTCCTGCAGGGGGCCGTACTCGGCATCGCCGGTGCGCCGCTGCTGGCCAAGGCCGCGGCGGCCGCCGCCGGACCGGACGACCCCGGCGAGCGGGTGCTGAGCGGCCGGCTCACCGGCGCCGGCGACCAGCTCCAGGTCCAGGTGGGCGGGCGGCGGGTCAGCCTGCGCGCGGACCGGTCCACCTCAGTGTGGCGGGGCGGGGAGAGCCTGCTCTCCCAGCTCGGCGCCGGCGACGACGTGCTGGTCCGGGTGCGCGGGGACCGGGCGGTACGAGTGTGGGCCAACCTCACCAGGCTGAACGGCACGGTCGTGCGCTCCACCCTGTCGGGGTACCAGCTGCGGAGCCGCGACCACCACGGCGACACCGTCCGGCGCGCGCTGCGGATCGCCGACGGCGCGATGCTCGGCGACCAGCGGATCGAACGTCCACTCCGGACCCGGGACGTCGGCGACGTGCTCGCCGACGGCACGGCGGTGGACGTGATCGGCGAGGCCCTGCCCGGCGGCGCGGTACGGGTCACCCGGATCATCCCGGCGGGCACCGGCCCGGCGGCTCCGGCGGCCACCGCCCCCGCGGTGGCGGCCCCCAGCTACGAGGGCTTCGCCACGTGGTACCAGTGCGCGGACGGCGGGGGGACCTGCGGGACGTGCAGCGGCGCCAGTTCCGCGCAGGGGGCGTGGCCCAAGGTCGGCACCTGCGCCTGTAGCGGCGGCTGCGCCAGCCAGGTCGCGCTCGCCTGTGGGGCCGCCGTGTCCGTCCGCAGCCTGTGCCTGAACGTCGCCAGGAGCGTGACCCTCGTCGACTGCGGCGCCTGCTCCTCGACGTCCGCCTGCGGCCAGACCTGCGCGGACTGCCAGGGCCGTACCGGCATGGTCATCGCGCTCACCGCGCCCACGTTCACCGCGTTCGGCTACGACCCCGCCCTCCAGGGCTGCTTCTCCTGCACGGTGGCGACCGGCGGCACGACTGGCACCCGGACCTGGCCGGTGGTGAAGAACGGCGACCAGAAGGAGTCGGTCCGCACCGTCCAGTACCTGCTCAACGCCCGCGGCGTGACCAGTACCGCGCTGGCCACCGACGGCATCTTCGGCTCCGGGACGCTGGCCGCGGTGCAGGCGTTCCAGACCGCGCACGGGCTGGCGGCCACCGGCGTGGTGGACGGGCCTACCTGGGAGCCGCTGGTGGTGAAGGTGCGCAGCGGAAGCCTCGGCGACGCGGTACGGGCCGTGCAGAGCCAGCTCAACACGCGCGGCGCCGGCCTCACCGTGGACGGCGACTTCGGCTCGCTGACGGTCACCGCGGTGAAGAACTTCCAGACCTCCGCCGGCCTCACCGCCGACGGGATCGTCGGCCCGTACACCTGGTGCCCGCTGGTCGGCGGCACCCTCAGCTAGGAGGACGCGTCCCATGGCCCAGATCGGCCGTCGCACGTTCCTGGTGGGCGGGCTCGCGGTGGCGGGCGCCACCGCGCTGCCGCAGTTCGCCAGGCAGGCCGTCGCCGCCCCGATCAGCGCGCCGTTCAAGTGCGGGGTCGCCTCGGGCGACCCCACGCCGGACGGGTTCGTGCTGTGGACCCGGCTCGCCCCCACCCCGACCGCCAACGACGGGCACGGCGGAATGCCCAACCGGGACGTGATCGTCGAGTGGCAGCTCGCCAACGACACCGCGTTCTCCAGCACCTCGCTGGTGGCCGCCGGCGAGGTGACGGCCGGCTACGGCACCGCGCACAGCGTGCACGTCGAGCTGACCGGCCTGCCCGCCGGTCGGACCTACTACTACCGGTTCCGCGCCGAGGGCAACATCTCGCCGGTCGGCACCACCCGCACGATGCCGGCACCCGGCGCGCTGACCCCGTTCAGCTTCGCGTTCGCCTCCTGCGCCCACTACGAGCAGGGCTACTTCCACGCCTACCGGCGGATGGCCGACGACCACCCCGACCTCATCCTGTTCCTCGGCGACTACATCTACGAGCGGCACACCACCGGCGCCGTCCGCACCTACGCCGGCACCGAGGACGAGGCGTACACGCTGGCGCACTACCGGCAGCGGTACGCGCAACACCGCTCCGATGCCTCGCTCCAGGCCGCGCACGCGGTGGCGCCGTGGCTGCCGGTGTTCGACGACCACGAGGTGGAGAACAACTGGGCGTCCATCTACCGCAACGACAACACCCCGTCCGGCATCGACTTCGCGCAGCGCAAGGCGGACGCGTTCCAGGCGTGGTACGAGAACATGCCGGTGCGGCTGCCGCAGGTGCCCAGCGGTTCGGCCATCCAGCTCTACCGGCGGCTGCGCTGGGGCGGCCTGGCCGTCTTCCACATGCTCGACACCCGGCAGTTCCGCGCCAAGCAGGTGAGCGCCAGCACCGAGTCCGCGACCTGCGCGGGCTACCGGGACACCTCCCGCACGATCACCGGCGCCGCCCAGGAGCAGTGGCTGCTGAACGGGTTCGCCGAGCACGGCGGCGTCTGGGACCTGCTCGGCCAGCAGGTCTTCTTCGCCGGCAAGGACACCGACGGCAACTCGGCCACCTGCACGGACGAGAGCAACGACCAGTGGGAGGGGTACGCGGCCTCCCGCGACCGCATCACGCAGGGCTGGATCGACCGGCAGGTGCGCAACCCGATCGTGCTCACCGGCGACATCCACAACAGCTGGGCCTGCAACCTGCGCAAGAACTACTTCGACCACGGCTCGCCCTACGTCGGCGCCGAGCTGGTGGGCACCTCGATCTCGTCCTCCGGCTCGGCCCCCAGCTCCACCCTGCTCAGCAACAACCCGCACCTGACCTTCGTCAGCAACGACCGCGGCTACGTCCGCGCGCACGTCACCCCCTCCCTCGTAACCGCCGAGTTCGTGAAGGTCAGCAACGTCACCCAGTCCGACGTCACCAAGGCCGTCGCCTCGGTGGTACAGACGTACGCGATCGAGGACGGTGTCCCAGGACTCACCCCCACCTGATCCGGCCGGCCCCGCCGGCCGGCCCAGCTTCCCGCTGCCGGCGTTGTCGCCACGCTTGCGTGCCAAGAACGCACGCGGCGCGCGGCTCCGCCTTGGCAGCGGAAACCTGGACCTGGCCGGCCTGGTCGAGCCGGCCCGGCTTGCCGCTGCCCGCGTTGTCGGCCCGCTTGCGTGCCCAAGAACAGCACGCGGCGCGGACCTCCGCCTTGGCGGCGGAAACCTGGACCCGGCCGGCTGGCCGGCTGGTCGGTCGGTCAGCCCTTGACGACGCCGAGGGGGATCAGGCGGGCCACGGCGGCGCAGAGGCCGGCCTCCTCGGCGGTGCGGACGACCTCGTCGACGTCCTTGTACGCGGCCGGCGCCTCCTCCAGCAGCCCGCGGTTGGAGGCGCCCCGCATCAGCACGCCGGCGTCGGCCATCTGCCGGCGCAGCGCGTCGATGCGGTTCGACTTCTCGGCCTGGTGGCGGGACATCACCCGGCCGGCGCCGTGGCAGGTGGAGTGGAAGGCCCCACCGCCGCGGACGCCGGTGAGCACGTACGACCCGGTGCCCATCGAGCCGGGGATCAGCACCGGCTGGCCCGCCGGGCGCAGGTCGTCGGGCAGGTCGGGGTGGTCGGGCGGCAACGCGAGGGTGGCGCCCTTGCGGTGCACGCAGAGGGTGCGGCGCTCGCCGTCCACCTCGTGGTCCTCGATCTTCGCCAGGTTGTGGGAGACGTCGTATACCAGGTCGAGCTCCCAGCCGCCGACCCGGCCGAAGATCCGCCGGGCCTGCTCGCCGAGCAGCTGCCGGTTGGCGCGGGCGTAGTTGGCGGCGGCGGCCATGCCGGCCAGGTACGCCCGGCCCTCCGGCGAGTCGACCGGCACCGCCGCGAGCTGGCGGTCCGGCACCTCGACACCGTACGCGGCCATCGCCTTCTCCATGGTCCGCACGTGGTCGGTGCAGATCTGATGGCCCAGCCCGCGCGATCCACAGTGGATCATCACGCAGATCTGGCCCTTGCGCAGGCCGAACGCTGACGCCGCCGCCCGGTCGTACACGTCGGCGACGGCCTGCACCTCCAGGAAGTGGTTGCCGGAGCCGAGGCTGCCGATCTGGGCGAGGCCGCGCTCCAGCGCCCGCTCCGAGACGCCGGCCGTGTCGGCGCCGCCGACCGCGCCGCCGTCCTCGCAGCGGTCCAGGTCACGTGGTACGCCGTGGCCCTGCTCGACCGCGTACCGGGACCCGCCCGCCAGCACGTCCGGCAGCCGCTCGGGCGCCAGCTTCCACACCGCGCCCTTGCCGACGCCGCGCGGGATCGCCTTGTCGAGCTGGTCGAGCAGGCCCTCCAGCTGCCGCCCGGTCAGCTCGCCGCGCAGCACGTCGGCGGCGTACAGGCGGACCCCGCAGGAGATGTCGAAGCCCACCCCGCCCGGCGAGACCACGCCGCCGGCGGCCACGTCGGTGGCGGCGACCCCGCCGATCGGGAAGCCGTATCCCCAGTGCATGTCCGGCATCGCGTACGAGGCGCCCACGATGCCGGGCAGGTGCGCGACGTTGACGACCTGTTCGAGCGACTTGTCGGCGCGCGGGTCGGGCAGCAGCGCCCTGGAGGCGTACACGATGCCGGGCACCCGCATCCTGCCCTCGCGCTGGATGCGGATCCGGTACGGCGTCTCGTAGGCGATCTTCACGCCCCCATTGTCACGGCCGGGGCCGGACCGCTCACCCGGATTTCTCCCCGTAGCGGTTGGCGGTGACGCCGAGGGCGCGCATGATCACCTTGTCCCTGGTCCGGTCCGGGAGCCGGCGCAGCTGGCTCATCACGCGCGCGTCCCGGCCGACGATCCGGCGGGTGCGGGGCTTGCGGGCGGTCAGCGCGGCCACGATGGCCTTGACGGTGGCGTCGACCGGGGCGGGCTTCTGCGCGTCGAGACGTTCCTGCACGGCCGCCCACACCGGCGCGTACGTCCGGCGCATCTCCTCGCCGCCCGCGTACCCGTCGGCGCTCTGGTTGGCGGCGGCCTTGGCGAAGATCTCGGTACGCATCGCACCCGGCTCGACCAGCGCGACCCGCACGCCGAGCGGGCCGAACTCGCCGCGCATCGCGCCGGTGAGCGAGGCGAGCGCGGCCTTGGACGACGCGATCGGGGCGGCGAACGGCACCGGCATCAGCGAGGACACCGCGCCGACGTTCACCACCGCGCCCCTGGCGGCCCGCAGGGCCGGCAGCAGCGCCTGGGTGAGCAGGGCGGGGCCGAGGACGTTGACGTCGTACTGGCGGCGCAGCGCCGCCTCCGGGACCAGCGCGAGCGGGCCCTGGACGATGATCCCGGCGTTGTTGACCAGGCCGTCGAGGCGGGGGCCGACCTCCTTGGCGGCGGCGGCGATCGAGGCCGTGTCGGTGACGTCCAGGACGAGCGGTGTCACCCGGCCCTGGCCGAAGAAGGCGTCGACGTCGGTCGCCCGGTGGACGGCGGCGTACACGTGCCAGCCGGCGCTGGTGAGCGTGCGGACGAGTGCGCTGCCCACGCCGCCGGCGGCGCCGGTGACGAGGACGGTTCGTGGCTGTGTCATGGCTGGGACGCTACCATCGAAATCCTCGATAGTCGAGACTCTCGATCATCGAGGTACGGGTACGATCGGTGCCGTGGGCGACGACGAGACGTACGCGCCGCCGGGACTGGGTGAGTGGACCGGGTTCCAGCTGTTCAAGGCCGGCTGGTGGATCGAGCACCGGATCGAGGACGCGCTGGTGCCGCTCGGCCTGCGCGGCCGGCACTTCATGGTGCTGGAGATGCTCGCCGCCGCCACCCTGTCGCAGCAGCAGATGGCCGCGATCATGTCGCTGGACGCGACCCTGCTCGGCGCGATCGTCGACGAACTCGACACCCGCGGTCTGGTCACCCGCACCCGCGATCCGGCGGACCGGCGCCGGTACGCCGTCAGCCTCACCGAGCAGGGTCGGGCGGCGCACGGCAAGGCCCGGGAGGCGATCGACGCGGCCGAGGCGGAGGTGTTCGCCGAGCTGGACGCCGACGACCGGGCCGCGCTCGCCGGCATCCTGGCCCGGATGATGACGCCGTACTGGCGCGCGAAGCTGAAGACCTAACCCGGGTCAGGGAAGGTGGCCGCGAGGATCGTGGCGCGGTAGAACTCGCCGCGCGCCCAGCGCGGCGTGTCCCACCACCAGCCCGCCCTGACCACCGACGGGATCGTTACGCCGTCGAAGGCGGCCTCCGCGTCCACCCGCACCCCGAACGGGTACCGCCCGAACGGCTCGCCCGGCGGGTTCCCCCAGCGCGACAGGCTCACCCAGCGCAGCCGGCCGTCGCCGTCCACCCGCAACCGCACCCGCTCGTCGGCCCCGCCGATCCGCCACCGGGCCACCGCCTCGCCGGGATACTCCGACGGCTCCCACGCCGCGCCGAGGAACGCGGCCGGCGCGAACACCGCCTCGGCCGCCAGCCGGCCGGCCAGGCCACGGTCCACGTCCGGCCCGGTCCCGTGCAGCAGCGGCACCGGCCCGCGCAGCCAGCGCTGCTCGCCGCGGCCGTTGGCGTACCGGTCCACGCCGCGGATCACCGACGGCCGCCAGCCCACCCGGGCCGCCCACACGAACCCGTCCGGCGGCGACAGCACCTGCACCGCGTGGAACGGCATCCAGCTGCCCAGCCGGAGGTGCCCGCGCATCTCCAGCCGGACGGTGGTGAGGCGGGGCGCGCCGGGCGGCAGGACGTGCGCCAGCCAGCGGCGCGCCGCGGCCGGCACGGTGTCCGCGCCGGCGCCGGTGGCCGTGTTCGGCTCGGTGGCTTCCCCGGCGTCCGGGGTCACCGGGGCCGCTCCGTCACGGCGAGCAGCAGCCGGCCCTCGTCCCAGGACCGGACGTCGTGGCCGAGCGACACCCACACCCGGTTGGCCGGCACGCCGCGGCGGGTGAGGTCGCGGGCGCAGAGCCAGGTCACCGGCCGGGAGCAGCACAGGTACGCGACCGTCGCGGCCGGGTCGAGCCGGAGCGCGGCCAGCGACCGGCTCACCGGGCCGACCGGGCCCTGCCAGCCGTCCTCCGGCCGGTTCGCGACGACCCGCACGTCGGCCAGCCCGGACGCCGACCACACCGCCAGCTCCTCCAGGTACAGCAGCTCCGCCGGTGTCCGCGCGGCGGCGACCACCAGCACGTCGCGGTACCGGTCGCGGTCGGCGAGCACGCGGTAGAGCACCGGCCGCAGCGCGGCGAGGCCGAGGCCGCCGGTCACGAACAGCAGGTCCGCGCCGGGCTCGGGGTCGGGCCAGCCGGGCCCGAACGGGCCGCGCACGCCGATCGCGCCGCCCGGCGGCAGCGCGCACAGCGCCCGGGTGACCGCGCCCCGCCCGCGCAGCGTGTGCCGCAGGTCGCGCCGGTCACCGGTGGTGCGGCCACTCACCGAGACCGGCACCTCGCCGATGCCGTACGCGGTCAGCATCATGTACTGGCCGGGCCGCGCCGCCGGCACCGGCGCGTCCACCGGGTCCAGCCGCAGCGTCACCGTGTCCGGGGTCTCCTCGCGACGGTCCGCGACCTGGTAGCGGCGCGGCGCCCCGATCCAGCTGGCGGCGTCCGCCGTCGCGTCCGCGCGGAAGGTGTCCACGACCAGAGCCTTCACTGCGGACGTACCGGACTACCGGGGCCAAAAGGCCCGAAGATCCGTCCGTCCGGCCCTGTGGCAGAGGACGAAGGGCACCTCAGCCGGTACCGGCCGCCATGATCGTCTCGGCGGTGTCCCACAGCCCGGGCAGGTAACCGAGCGTCCGCTCGGCACGCGACCGCAGGTCGGCGCCGGGGTCCGCGCCGGGGTCGACGCCGAGGTCGGCGAGCACGTCGTGGAAGGCGGGCAGCAGCGGCTCGCGCACTTCGGGCCCGGCGGCCGCGGCGAGGATCTGGTGGCAGCGCGCGAACGTCGCGACGATCCAGAACACCGCCTCCCGGTGGTCGCCCCGCTCGATGAGCTCCCAGCTGCCGTCGATGGCGATCGGCCGGGCCGCCGGGGTGATGTCGCTCCGGAAGAAGAGCGGCGTGGCGCCGGCGAACGGCACGGTCGCGTCGAACGTCCTGGCCAGCGCGCGCACGTGCCGGCCGACCCGGTCGCGGTCCAGGTGGGCGCAGCCGAGCTGGTCGAGCAGTTCCGGGTACCGGTCGGCGAGGCCGTGCTCGGCGAGCGCCCGCCGAGCGGCCAGGTACCGGAGCCGCACGGTCGGGTTGCGCAGTGCCGCGACCAGCACCAGGTGACAGGTCACACCGGTCGGGAACAGCCAGGACAGCACCAGCTCTGGCAGCGGCCGGGACGGGTCGAGCGCGCCGAGGGCGGCCTCGATCCGGTCCCGCACGCTCGCGCAGCGGCGGCGTACCCAGTACGGACCGGCGAACCCGCGGGCGACCTCGGCCCGCAGCCGGCGCAGCCGGCCGGTCGGGTCGGCGAGGATCGTGTCGACGCGGAACCCGCCGACCAGGTGGTAGTCGGCCAGCACCGCCTCGGCGGAGGTGTACCGGGAGGACGGGAAGCAGGCCACCTCCAGCAGCACGCCGCGGTGGCGGAACTTGCCCGGTTTGGGCGGCGCCGTGTCCCCCTCCACCACGACTACGACGTCCACATCGGACCCCACCGGCAGCTCGTCGCCGTCGCCCAGCCAGGTGGTCGAGCCGCTCAGGTACGCCCCGGTGAACCCCGGGAGGGCGGTGCCGTGCCGCTCCACCCAGTCGGCCGCCGCCGCCCTCGCCTCGCCCACCCGCACCGTGACAGTGTGCTAGACCGTGTCTCAAAGTCGGCTTCCGCCTGTGTGCCCTTGGCGGATTTCGGACCCCTGCGGCCACGATCAAGGAATTGTGCCCGCATTTTCATGTGACAACGCGGCCACAACTCCTTGATCGTGGCGAGACGGGCGGCGGGCTGGCGGATTTCGGACCTGGCAGCCACTTCGAGACACGGGCTAGACGACCTCGGCCGGGAGTTCGCGCAGGCGCGGGACGGGGGACGGGAGCAGCGGCAGGACGCTGGCGACGCCGCCGGCCACGGCGAGCCAGAGCGTGGGCCGCAGCCCGATCCAGCCGCCGAGCGCGCCGGCAGCCAGCGCGGCGACCGGCCGGATCCCGTAGTTGAGGGCCATGTACGCGCCCTGCACCCTGGACCGCAGCCGGTCCGGGGTGAGCGCCTGCTGGAGCGCGCTGCCGGCGACGTCCAGCACCATCAGCCCGAAGCCGGACCCGAACTCGGCCGTCACCAGCAGCGTGACGGCGAGTGCGCGGCCGCCGCCGGCGAGCGGCACGAGCACCAGGGCGGCCGGGTACAGCAGCGAGCCGAGCAGGAACGCCGGTCCGAGGCCGATCCGCCGGCTGGTGCGGGTGGCGACCGCCGCGCCGAGCAGCGCGCCGACCGCGCCGCCGCCCAGCGCCAGGCCGATGGCGCCGGCCGGCAGGCGCAGCTCGCGGGCCGCGAACAGCAGCAGCAGCGTGAAGTACATCGTGTGGAACAGGTTGAGGCCGGCTCCGGCGGCGAACTTGGCGCGCAGGGTGGGGGAGTGCCGCACGAACCGCAGCCCGTCCCGGACCCGCCCGCCGGAGGCCGGGTCGGCGGCCGGTTCCGCCGGCGAGATCGACCGCAGCAGCAGCGCCGATCCGAGGAACGAGGCGACGTCCAGCAGCAGCGCGACCGGCCCGGACAGCACCTGCACCAGCACGCCGCCGGCGCCGGGCCCGGCCACCCAGGAGAACGAGTAGCTGCCCCGGCTCAGCGAGTTGGCCTCCACGTACCGCTCGCGCGGCACCAGCGCGGCGAACAGCCCGGCGCTGCAGACGTTGAACAGCACCGCCAGGCCGCCGGCCAGGAACGCCACCGCGTACAGCTGGCCGAGGGTGAGGGCGCCGAGCGCGTACGCGACCGGCACGGTGGCCAGCAGCGCGGCGCGGGCCAGGTCGGCGCCGATCATCGCCTGCCGGCGCCGGCCCCTCCGGTCGGCGAGCGCCCCCGCGTGCAGCGAGAACAGCAGGTTGGGCAGGGTTCCGGCGGCCGTCAGGTACCCCATCTCGGCGGGCGAGGCGTGCAGCGCCAGCACCGCGACCAGCGGCAGCGCCACGAACGTCACCTGGTCGCCGAGGTACGACACGGTCTGGGCGGTCCAGTACCGGCGGAAGGCGAGGTCGCGCAGGAGGGGCGGCATCCGAGTATCGTAACAACAAACAAAGTTTATCGACAGTGAGCGGAGCTAGGGTGTGCTGGCGATGACGACGCGGAACACTTCGGAAGACGCCGCCGACCCGCCGGTCCGGATCGGCCACCGGCTGCGCCGGGCCCGGCAGCGCCGGCAGCTGACCATCGAGCAGCTGGCGTCCGCGACCGGGCTCACCAAGGGCTTCCTGTCCCAGGTCGAGCGGGACCTGGTGAGCACGTCGGTCGGCTCGCTGCTGAAGATCTGCGCCGCGCTCGACCTGCGGGTCGGCGAGCTGTTCGACGGCGACGAGGAGTCCGGCCTGGTCAGGGCCGGCGAGCGGCCGGTGGTGCACTTCGGCGGCACCGGCGCCAGGGACGAGCTGCTCACGCCGCGCTCGCAGCGGCGCATCCAGGTGCTGCACGCCACCGTCGAGCCCGGCGGGCACAGCGACGCCGAGCCCTACCCGACGCCGACCGAGGCGCAGTTCGTGCACGTGACCCGGGGCGAGTTCGAGATCGCCATCGCCGGCGAGACGTACCTGCTCGGGCCTGGCGACTCGCTGACGTTCAGCGGCCGCGAGCAGCGCCGCTGGCGCAACCCGTCCACCACCGAGGTGGTCGAGCTGCTCTGGGTGATCACGCCGTCTTTGTTCTAGCCGGGGAAGTACCGGTCGATCACCGGGTTGCGGAGCTTGCCGGCCGGGTCGTACCGGCGCAGCAGCGCGGCGAAGTCGGCCCAGCGCGGGTAGCGGGGGGCCAGGTCGGCCGGGGCGATCCCGAACAGCTTGCCCCAGTGCGGCCGGGGCGCGAACGGGGCCAGCCGCTCCTCCACCGCCGCCATCACCGGGGTCACCGCCGCCGCGTCCTCCACCCAGGTGAAGTGGAAGGCCACGCTGTCGCGGTGGTGGCTGGGGCTCAGCCACAGCTGGTCGGCGGCGATCGTGCGGATCTCGGAGATCTGCGTGACCGGGGCCAGCCGGTCGCGCAGGCCGTCCAGCGCGGCCAGCGCGGCGGGCGCGTCGGCGCGCGCCAGCAGGTACTCGGACTGGAGCTCCCGGCCGGCGCTCGGGGTGAACTCCAGCCGGAAGTGCGGCAGCCGGGTGTGCCACGGGCCGGGCACGCCGCCCTGCTCGGTGCAGTGCACGGCGGACAGCGCGGCGATCGGGTGCCGGTCCTCGGGCGCCAGCGTCGCGCCCCGCCACACCGGCGCGGCCGGCCCGCTCCCGTCGCCGTCCCGGTGCTTGCGCCAGACCTGATTGATCCCCGGGCCGGTCCAGTCGGTGAACAGGCTGACGCTGTACGCGCTGGCGAGGATGTCCGGCCAGTGCGCGTCCAGTTCGGCGCGCGGCAGGTTCTCGTACACGTACTGGCGCACCTGGTACGCCGGCTCGACGTCCAGCGTCACCCTGGTGACCACGCCCAGGCTGCCGAGCCCGACCACGGCGCCGGCGAAGTCGGCATCCACGCCGCGGCGCAGCGTGACCAGCTCGCCGTCGGCGGTGACCAGCTCCAGCGCCGCCACCGCCGTGGACAGGTTGCCGAGCGTGACGCCGGAGCCGTGGGTACCGGTCGCGCACGCGCCGGCCACCGACAGGTGCGGCAGCGAGCCGAGGTTGTGCAGTGCCCAGCCGGACGCGTCCAGGTGCGCGGCCAGCTCGCCGTACCGGACCCCGGCCGCCACCGTGACGGTGCGGCCGGCGGTGTCGATGTCCATGACGGGCGGCAGCCCGGCCACCGAGACCAGGTCGCCGGTGGTGTCGGCCAGCCGGTTGAACGCGTGCCCGGTGCCGAGCGCCCGGAGCCGGTCGCTGCCGGCGACCACGCCCCGCAGCTCGTCCACGGACGCCGGCCGGAGCATCTGCCGGGCCTGGTAGGTGACGTTGCCGGCCCAGTTCGTCAGCATCGGCTGCTGCCCAGGGACACCCGGCAGGACGGCAGCGCCGGTAGGTCCATTTCGGAGATCATCTGGAAGACCAGCATGGCCCGGCCCGGCGTGTCGGCTCCCCAGCCGACCACGTGGGTCCCGCCGCCCACGTTCCGCACGGTCGGGTGCTTCAGCGTGTCGGCGTAGGGCTCCAGCGTCCGCATCGACTTGCCGCTGGCCAGCGCCGTCCTGACCGCGCTGGCGTACTGGTCGGCGGCGGACGCGCTCGGCCAGGAGACGCAGACGACGGCGTGCGGGGTGTCGGAGTTGCCGTGCGGCCGGCGGATGCCCGCCGCCACCAGGTCGGGCTTGGCGCCGCTGGCCGTGTAGGAGGAGACGACCTGAGCGGCCACCACGTCGCCGAGGCAGTCCGCGAGCGCGCCGATCGCGCGGTCGGTGGCGAGGGTCTGCTTGCCCGGACTGGTCACCCAGTCGAGCTTGGCCCCGGTCCCGCCGTACGCCATGTCCGACCCGCCGGCCTTGACGGTGGCCATGTTGAGCGCCAGCTCGCCGTTCTCCGGGTGGTCCATGTCGGCGGCGGAGAAGGGCGGCGCGACCAGGTGGTCGCCCTGCCGCTTCCAGCCCCGCCTGGTCATGCCGTTCACCTTGTCCTGGTGCTGGCCGCCGGCCACCAGTCCGATCTGGGCGGGCGGCTGGCCGGCGACGACGGTGTAGTCGGCGTCGAGCAGGTTGATGCCGGGGTTCTCGGCGAGCAGCTGTTCGAACGCGACGAGCGAGCTGGCGCCGAATCCGCGCAGCTGCCCGTACGCGGAGTTCGAATTCCAGCCCCGCCCGGCCAGCTTGACCAGCGCGGCCGTGTCGTCGTACGCCACCTCGCGCCGGGTTTCCGCGGTGTCGGCGACCCTGGCCAGCGCCGCCCGCAGCCCGGTGCGGTCGCCGCCGCCACCGGAGGACGAGCCGGAGCCGCCACCCGAGCACCCCGCCAGCAGGCCCAGCACCAACACCGTCCCCAACACCTTCGCGCGCGGCATTTCGGCAATGTACCCGACCCGTGCCGCCGGAAACCCAGGTCAGCCCGTTCGGGCGGTGATGTGCCTGAGCAGCACGGGACGACCACCCCGCGGCGGTGTCGAGAATCCCGTGCCGGCGCCGACCTCCTGACGAGCGCCCGTCGGCGAGAGGAGCGGCCCGTGCGGTACATGCTGTTGATCTACCGGAACCCGGCGGACCGGGTGGCGCCGTCCCGGCGGGAGCTCACCGAGTCCGGCGAGTGGATCGCCGGCGCGGGCCTGGCGCCGCCGGCGGCCAGCAGGACGGTCCGGGTGCGCGGCGGGGTGCCGGTGGTGACCGACGGGCCGCTCCCCGGGTCCGGGGCGGAGCTGGCCGGGTACGTGCTGGTCGAGTGCGACACCGTGGAGCGGGCGGTCGAGATCGCCGCCCGCTGGCCGGACGCGCGCGACCAGACCGTGGAGGTGCGGCCGGTGATGCGCGACTCGGCCGAGGAGATCTGACCGCGGCTACCGGCGGCTACTCGGCGGCTATTCGGCGGCGTACCGGCACTGCACGGCGAACCGGCCGGAGCGCAGCGGGCCGGCGGCCTCGACGGTCAGGTTGCTCGCGGCGGCCATGTCGGCGAACGTGGCCAGCGTCCGCGACTTGCCGCCGACCAGCACGGTCTCGACCTCCAACCGGGCCGGCTGGCCGTCCGGCGACACCCCGCCGATCACCACGACCCGGCCGTCCGGGGCCGCCGCGTCCGCGCAGCGGCCGAGGATCGCGGTCGCCTCCGTGTCCGGCCAGTCGTTCAGGATCGACTTGAGCACGTACAGGTCGCCGCCGGCCGGCAGCGCGTCGAAGAAGCTCTGCGCGACCGTCTCGACCCGGTCGGCGACACCTGCCTCCCGGAACGTCTCCACCGCGCCGCTCACCGTCCGGGGCAGGTCGACCAGGATGCCGCGCACCCCCGGCCGGGCCCGCAGGATCTCGGCGAGCAGCGACCCGGTGCCGCCGCCGACGTCGACGACCGTGCGGATGTCCGCCCAGTCGCCGGTGAGCAGCACGTCCGGGTCTGGCGTGCCGTGGCCGGCCGGTCCCATCAGCGCGTCGAAGCTGGCGGCGATGTCCGGGTTGGCGTCCAGGTCCTGCCAGAACGGCATGCCGAACACCTGGTCGTACGCGGGCCGTCCGGTGCGGACGGCGGTCAGCAGGCTGCTCCAGGCGTGCGCCATCCGGCCGCCGATGCCGTCGAGGTCGAGGCCGATCCGGTTGCCGGGGTCGCGGAGCTGGTCGGCCAGCGCGTTGAGGCCGAAGCAGTCCGGTTGCGGCTCGGTGAACACGCCCCGGCTCACCAGGTGCCGCAGCACCCTGGCCAACCACTCGGCGTCGCAGGACGCCTTCCCGGCCAGCTCGTCGGCGGGCATCGGGCCGCCGGTCGGGTGCTCGGCGAGGTGGTCCGCGATCCGCAGCGTCGCCGCCACGTGCAGGCACCACGGGGTACGCAGGTCACCCAGGTCGCTGAGGGTGACACCGTTGTCGCCAGCCATCGCGCCTCCTCTTTCCCTCACCATAGAAGCGGTTCTCCCATCCGGAAACTTGCCTGGAGGCGGCGGTGGCGCTGGAGCGGATCGACTACGACGACCGGCAGCACCGGGTGTACGCGAAGGCGCGGGCGATGTCGCCGGAGGTGCTGCGCGGCTGGCTGGCGGCCTTCGCCAGGCACGCCGACCCGCGCCGGCCGCTGGCCGTGCTCGACCTCGGGTCCGGCACCGGCCGGTTCACGCCGGCGCTGGCCGACACGTTCGGCGGGCCGGTCACCGGCGTGGAGCCGTCCCGGCGGATGCGCGCGGTGGCCGAGGAGTCGGCGGCCCACCCTGCCGTGCGGTACCTGGACGGCTCGGCCGAGCGGATTCCGCTCCCGGACGGCTCCTGCGACCTGGTGCTGATGTTCCTGTCCTGGCACCACGTGGCGGACAGGCCGGCGGCCGCCGCCGAGGTCGCGCGGGTGCTGCGGCCCGGCGGGCGGCTGCTGCTGCGCAGCACGTTCGGTGACCGGATCCCGCCGAAGCTGTGGCACCGGTACTTCCCCGGCGCGCTCGCCGTCGAGCGGGAGCTGTTCCCCACCCTCGCCGACACGGTCGCGGTGTTCGGCGCGGCCGGGTTCTCCCGGGTGGCGCTGGACACGGTCACCGAGCGGTACGCGACCAGCCTGGCCGGCTACGCCGAGCGGCTCAGGCTGCGCGGGATCTCGGTGTTCGAGTACCTCGCCGAGACCGAGATCGAGGCCGGCTTCGCCGCGCTGGACGCGGACGTGGCCGCCGAGACCGCCGCCGGCCGGCCGCGGCCGGTCGAGGAGGACCTGGACCTGCTGGTGTTCGCCGCGCCGGGTCAGCGGTCGGCGAGCCACGGATAGCGCTCGGTGTCCCGGCCCGCGTAGTCGGGGTCGAGGTAGATGTACACCCGCTGGATCTTCCAGTCGCGGATCTCGAACACGTCGCACCAGCGCCCGGCGCCCCACTCCGGCACGCCGGCCCGCCACGGGCCGTCGCGGTGCTCGCCGTGGCTGGTGCCCTCGGCGACGATCATGTCGGAGCCGGAGAAGATCCAGTTGATGGCGGCGTAGTCGTGCGTGATGGACTTGATCGTGGCGCCGGCGTCGGCGAACAGCCGGCCGATCTCCTCGCGCCCGTTGGCAATGCCCCACTTGGGGAAGTACACCTGTGCGTCGACGGCGAACAGGTCGAGGATTCCGGTGCCGTCGCTGGTGGTGCCGCCGCGGTCGAAGGCCTTGAGGTACTCCAGCGCGACGGACTTGCGCTGCTCGTCGGTCATCGTCTCGGTGCTGAGCGTCACGTTCGGACTCCTCGCGGAAAGGGGCGAATCGGTGCAGAGCAGTCGTACCGGAACGCAGGATACGGCCATGATCCTCATCCCGGCGGACCCGCTGCGCCCGCGCCGGCCCGACGAGCACTTCGCGCCGGAGGCCGCGGCGGCCGCGGCGGCGGGTATGCCGGTGGCCCTGGTCGACCACGACGCGCTCGGCCGGCCCGGTGGCGCGGCCGGCGCGGTGGCCCGGGTGCCGGCGGGCGGCGGCGTGGCGACGTACCGGGGCTAGATGCTCGGCGCCGCGCGGTACGCGGACCTCGCCGCCGCGCTGGCCGGCCGCGGCGTGGCGCTGCGGACCGGGCCGGACCGCTACCGCCGCGCGCACGAGCTGCCCGGCTGGTACCCGGCCCTCGCCGGGCTGACCCCCGAGTCGGTGTGGACGGACGGCACCGACCGGGCGGCGTTCGAGGACTGCTGCCGGCGGCTCGGTCCCGGCCCGGCGGTGCTGCGCGACTACGTGAAGTCGATGAAGCACCACTGGGACGAGGCGATGTACGTGCCGGACGCCGCCGACCCGGCCGGCGCCTGGCGGGTGGCCGAGGCGTTCCTGCGGCTGCGCGAGGACGAGCTGGCGGGCGGCCTGGTGCTGCGCCGGTACGAGCGGTTCGCCTCGCCGGAGGTCCGGAGCTGGTGGGTGGACGGCGCGTGCCGGCTGCTGTCGGCGCACCCGGACACCCCGGACGACCTGCCGCCGGACACGGTCGACGTGCCGGGGCTGGCGGCCGCCATGGCAGCGCTGGACCTGCGGTTCGCCACCGCCGACCTGGTCCGCCGCGACGACGGCCGGTGGCGGGTGGTGGAGGTCGGCGACGGCCAGGTCAGCGACCGCCCCGCCAGCCTGCCGGCCGACCGCCTGCTCAGGGCAGTGGTCGAGCCATGATGACTTCGCGGTGGACGCCGTCCGGCATCAGGTCGCCCTCCTCGCCGGTGTCGGCGAAGCCGTTGCGCCGGTAGAGCGCGCGGGCCGGCCCGTTGTCCGGCACCACGGCCAGTACCAGCCGGTGCGCGCCCGCCGCCGCGCCCCACGCCGCGATCCGCGCGATGAGCAGGTCGCCGATGCCGCGGCCGCGCGCGGCCGGGCTCACCCACATCGAGATCAGCTCGACGTCGCCGCCGGTGTCGGCCGGTATCCCGCTGGCCATGCCGACCGGCACGCCGTCCAGCCGCACCACCAGGTTGTACGAGCCGGCCAGCGACAGCCGGCCGCGCCAGCGCTCCTCGCGGTCACCCTCGCCCTGCCAATCGGCCAGCCGCGCACTGAAGGCGGCCGGCGCCTCGGCGAGCGCGGCCAGCCGCAACTCCCGCCAGATCCGCCAGTCGTCCGGCCCCAGCTCCTGGACCTCCATGGTCACATCACCCCCGGGTACCCGTAGGGCGGCCGCGCCGGCCGGGCCCCGACCGCCGCGCCGACGGCCATCAGCCCGTACGCGACGAACAGCAGCCACGGCGCGACCGTGGCCGAGCTCATGCCGGGGTCGTAGAAGATCTGCCAGAACCCGAGCCAGTGCACCAGCCCGGCGCCCACCGCGCTGAGCACGCCCAGCACCTTCATGACGATGGTCGGGCCGATCGAGCCGAGCCCGATCGCGGCCAGCCCCGCGAAGACGGCGGCGATCGCCAGCGCCGTGAAGCCGGCCCAGGTCGCGTACATCTTGGCGACGCCCTCGTCGTCGCTGTGCGACCAGCCCTTGCGGATCTTCATGAACGAGACGCTCTGACCGTTCTTGTCGTACCAGGGCAGCACGAAGAAGCAGAACAGCGCGAGCGCCAACCCGGCCCCCACCAGGATCAGGGCGGCCGTGCCGGGCTTGTACCGGCGCTCGAACGGTCGCGGCGGGTACTGCTGGGAGGGCGGGTACTGCGGCTGCTGGGGTTGGTAGGGGTAGGGGGTCGTCATGACTCTCTAACTTGCCCGATCACCCAGGGTTCATGCGCGGTGGGGGTGGGTTCCGGCGGCGGGATCGAGAACAGCTCGACGAACCGGTCGAGCAGGGCCGGGTCGCCGGTGAGCCGCACCTGTCCGGTGGCGATCGCCTCGGCCGGGGTGATCTCCCGGGCGAGCAGGGCACGGAACACCGGCCCGGTCTCGATGACGAGGTCGCGGGCGCCGTCGCGGGGCGGTTCGGTCGGCGGCAGCGGGCCCGACCCGGTCTCCAGCGCGCCGTCGCGGACCTTGGCGTGGACGACCACGTCGCCGAGGCGCAGCTCGTAGCGGGCCGGCGGGCCGGCCGCGGCCTCCGGCACGAAGGTGGCCCGCAGCGCGAGGATGATCGAGTCGGGCGTGAGGATGTCCTCCGGCCCCGGCTCGGTCAGCGACCGCGCGCCCCACCGGCCCAGTCGCAGCACGATGTCCTCCAGATCGCGGCCGTACCCGGTGAGCTCGTACACGACCGAGGCCGCCGGCCGGGGAAGCACCCGGCGGCGGATCACGCCGGTCTGTTCCAGCTCCTTGAGCCGGGCGGAGAGGATGTTGGTCGGGATCCGCGGCAGGCCCCGGCGCAGGTCGGTGAACCGCTTCGGTCCGAGGACCAGGTCACGGACGATGAGCATGGCCCAGCGCTCGCCGACCAGCTCGAGCGCGCGGGCGAGGCCACAGAACTGTCCGTACGTCCGGGTGCTCACCCGCACATCGTAGCGTGGGGTGCATTTCACAGACTGCGCTTGCCCGGAGCAACTACGGTCAAATCCGTACAGAGCATTCTTTTACGGTTTTTATTGACTTAAAAATTAAGTCGCTCTAGCCTGCGGGCGACGCGCCCGGCATCGCGTCCCCGAAAGGACTCCACCGATGGCCCTTCATTCCCCGACCTCGGCCCGGCGTCGCCGGGCCCGATGGCGCAGTGTCACGCTACTCGCGGGCGTCGCGCTCGCCGTCACCGCCACCGGCCTCTGGCCCGGTCAGCCCGCCCCGCGGGCGGCCGCCCGGCCGGCCGCCCAGTCCGCCGCCCAGTCCGCCGCTCAGCCCGCCGCCCTCGGCCCGCTGACCTGGTCCGACGACTTCAACGGCGCCGCCGGAAGCGCTCCCGACGGCAGCAAGTGGGGGTACGACATCGGCGGCGGCGGCTGGGGCAACAGCGAGCTGGAGTACTACACCAACAGCACCAGCAACGCCGCCCTGGACGGCAACGGCCACCTCGTCATCACCGCCCGCCAGGAGAATCCGGCCGGGTACTCGTGCTGGTACGGCTCCTGCCAGTACACCTCGGCCCGGCTGCTCACCTCGGGCAAATTCACCCAGCAGTACGGCCACTTCGAGGCCAGCATCAAGATCCCGCGCGGGCAGGGCCTGTGGCCGGCGTTCTGGATGCTCGGCGACAACATCGGCAGCGTCGGCTGGCCCAACAGCGGCGAGATCGACGTGATGGAGAACATCGGCCGCGAACCCAACACCGTGCACGGCAGCATGCACGGACCCGGCTACTCCGGCGGCAACCCGCTCACCGGCACCTACTCGCTGCCCGGCGGGGCGGCCTTCGCCGACGGCTTCCACACCTTCGCGATCGACTGGGCGCCCGGCTCGGTCGACTTCTCGGTGGACGGCGCGGTGTACGAGCACCACACCCCGGCCGACACGAACGGCAACCAGTGGGTCTTCGACCACCCGTTCTTCATCATCATGAACGTCGCGGTCGGCGGCGGCTGGCCCGGCTCGCCGGATGCCAGCACCGTGTTCCCGCAGCAGATGGTCGTCGACTACGTCCACGTGTACGCCAACTCCGGCGGCGGGGGCGGCGGCGCGACCGGCCAGATCACCGGGATCGGCGGCAAGTGCGTCGACGTGCAGGGCGCCAACACCGCCAACGGCACCCAGGTCCAGCTCTACACCTGCAACGGCACCGGCGCCCAGCAGTGGACGGTCGGGAGCGACGGCACGCTCCGCGCGCTCGGCAAGTGCATGGACGTGTCCGGCGGCGGCACCGCCAGCGGCACGAAGGTGCAGCTGTACGACTGCAACGGCACCGGCGCGCAGCAGTGGACCTACACCTCCGGCCACGACCTGGTGAACCCGCAGTCCAACAAGTGCCTGGACTCGGCGTACGCGAGTTCGGACGACGGCACGCCGTTGCAGATCTGGGACTGCAACGGCGGCGCCAACCAGAAGTGGACGGTGCCCGGTGCGTGAGCTGAGGAGGCGACGCGTCGCTCCCGTGCTGGCCGCTCTCGCGCTGGCCGCCGCGGCGGTGGCGGCGACCACGCTCGGGTCCACGCCGGCGCAGGCCGCGACCGGAGCGATCACCGGGTACGGCGGCAAGTGCGTCGACGTGCAGGGCGCCAACACCGCCAACGGCACCCAGGTGCAGCTCTACACGTGCAACGGGACGGCCGCGCAGCAGTGGACGGTCGGCGCCGACGGCACGCTCCGGGCCCTCGGCAAGTGCCTGGACGTGTCCGGCGGCGGCACCGCCAACGGCACCAGGGTCCAGCTGTACGACTGCAACGGCAGCGGTGCCCAGCAGTGGACGTCCACCTCCGGCCAGGTCCTGGTGAACCCGCAGGCCAACCGGTGCCTCGATGCCACCGGGCCGAGTTCGGCCGACGGCACCCCGCTGCAGCTCTGGGACTGCACCGGCGGCGCCAACCAGAAGTGGACCGTGCCGAGCTCCGGCGGTGGCAACCCGCCGCCCGGTACCGGGGCGATGGCGGCCGCGCCGTACCTGTACGAGGGCTGGGGCAGCCCGCCCGACCCGCGCACGGTGATGTCGGCGACCGGCGTCAAGTGGTTCACGATGGCGTTCATGCTGTCCAACGGCACCTGCGACCCGCAGTGGGACGGCGGCCGGCCGCTGACCGGCGGCGTCGACCAGGCGGCCATCAACAACATCAGGTCGGCCGGCGGGGACGTCGTGGTGTCCTCCGGCGGGGCGTCGGGCAACTGGCTGGAGCAGTCCTGCGGCAGCGCGGGCGCGCTGGCCGGGGCGTACCAGGCGGTGATCAACGCCTACGGGCTGAAGGCGCTCGACGTCGACATCGAGGGCAGCGTGTACTCCAACGGCACGCTCCAGCAGCGCACGATCGACGCGCTGAAGACCATCAGGGCGAACAACCCGGGCATCGTCGAGTACGTGACGTTCCCGAGCGGCCCGGACGGCCCGGACTCCAGCATGATCGACCGGGCGGCGTCCAGCGGCCTCACCGTCGACGGCTGGACGATCATGCCGTTCGACTTCGGGGCGGCCGGGCAGAACATGGGCACGCTGACCGTGCGGGCCGCCGAGGGCCTGAAGAACACGGTCAAGGCGGCGTACGGGTACACCGACGACCAGGCGTACCGGCACTCCGGGATCTCCTCGATGAACGGGATCACCGACGAGAACGAGACCGTCACCGTGGGCGATTTCCAAACGATGCTGTCCTACGCCCAGCAGCACCACCTGGCGCGGTTCACGTTCTGGTCCACCAACCGGGACCGGCCGTGCTCCAGCGGCAGTTCCGCGGACAGTTGCGGCGGCGTCTCCCAGCAACCGTGGGACTACACCAGGGTGGTCGCCCAGTACGCCGGCTGACCACGTCACGATCAAGGGGTTGTGCCCGCGAAGTCACAGCAATACGCGGACACAACTCCTTGAGCCTTTTCCATCCTGGGTTATGGGCGGGTTTCGAGGGTGAGGATGGCTTGGGTGAGGGCGGTGGCCCGGTGTGGGCTGGAGCGGTATTTGTGCAGTACACGCCAGGTTTTGAGGGTGGCGTTGGCGCGTTCGCCGGGGC
>JBJMIH010000021.1:0-28382 GCA_045806985.1 Mycobacteriales bacterium
ACCCTCGATCTCGTCGGCCACCTGGATGAGGCCGCCGGCGTTCACGACGTAGTCGGGGGCGTAGAGGATGCCGCGCTCGGCGAGCATCTTCTCGATTCCGGGGTGGGCGAGCTGGTTGTTGGCGGCGCCGCAGACGATCTTGGCGTGCAGCGCCGGCACGGTGTCGTCGTTCAGCGCGCCGCCGAGCGCGCAGGGGGCGAAGACGTCCATCTCCTCGCCGGGCAGCGCGTCCACGGCCACGATCTTGACCTGCGGGTACGTGGCGCGCACCCAGTCCAGCGCCTCCTCGGACACGTCGCAGGCGAGGATCGAGGCGCCCTCGGCGACCAGGTGCTCCAGCAGGTGCTTGCCGACCTTGCCGACGCCGGACACCCCGACCGTCCGCCCGGCCAGCGTGGGGACGCCCCAGGTGTACTGGGCGGCGGCCCGCATGCCCTGGTAGACGCCGTAGGCGGTGAGCACGGAGGAGTCACCGCCGCCGCCGTGCTCGACGGACCGGCCGGTGACGTACCGGGTCTCCCGGGCGATCACGTCCATGTCCGGCACGTAGGTGCCCACGTCGCAGGCGGTGATGTACCGCCCGCCGAGCGACTCCAGGAACCGGCCGTAGGCGCGCAGCAGCGCCTCGGTCTTGCCGGTCCTCGGGTCGCCCCAGATGACGGCCTTGCCGCCGCCGAGGTCGAGGCCGGCGCAGGCGGCCTTGTACGCCATCGCCCTGCTGAGGTTCAGCACGTCGGCGAGGGCATCCTCCTCCGTCGCGTACGGGTAGAACCGGGTTCCGCCGAGCGCGGGGCCCAGCGCGGTGGAATAGATCGCGACGATCGCCTTGAGCCCGCTGTGCGGGTCGTGGCAGAACGCGATCTGCTCGTGTGGGGAATCGAGTACTCCCACGGGTTGCTCCCTGGGGTCATGGGCCGACGTCCTTGTGGGACCAGGGCCTCAGAAGATACGGGCGGGCGGATCTGCCCCTCCACACACGAGGGTAGTGCGCGGCTGATCGCGGTCTACGGGACTTGGGATGCCAGGATGGGAACGTGTCGCCGCTCCCGTCCGCCGCGCTGAGGGTCTACCAGCCTCTCGACGCGTTTGACCAGGACGAGCAGGACTATTGGCGGCGATACGTGATCGAGCATCGGGCGCCCTCCCGCCGCGAGGGCCCGGAGCGGGAGCGGCGGCTGGAGCTGGTCGCGATCGTGCGCGGGCGGCTGCCCGGCCTGGACGGTCTGGACCCGGGCGAGGCCTACGTCCGGTATGCGGGTGATCTTCCTCACGTGTGCCCTTGGTACCTCGCCCTGCGGTCCGCCGAGACCGTCCGGGAGGTGCAGCGTGAACTGCCTACGTTGCTGGCTGAAGCACTACTGCCACGCGCCGTAACCGACATGACCGGCACGTCGTTGTCGGAGTGGCGGGCCGCCCATCCCAGGGCGCGTCCGACCATCCTGACCGCTCCCTGGGTAGTACCGGTGCACTGGTTCGTACTTTTCGAACCGACCGAGCGGCTCCTGGGGCCCGGACGTGATGTCGTGTTTCTGACTGAAATGTCCAGGGCCCGCCGCAGGGCCGAACGGGCACTCTCCGTGCTGCACAGGACCATGCCGGAGGGACCCGCGACGGCGACCGTGGGGAACCTCGCGCGCTGGCTGGAGGAGTTCCACCCGCGCGCGCTTGTCGAGCTCGACTACTCGGGCCTGGCCAGCCGCATGAGCGAAAAAGACCTGCTCAGCGACACTTCGGTGGAAGACATCGCGACCGGACTGACGGCCCTCGGAGCGGGGGACGGGCAGGCGGCGATGGCCGCCTACGAGCGCGTCGTGGACCGCTGGCGGAGCCTGCGCCTCGGCGACGGCGCTAACTGAGCGGGGTCGCCTTGTTGCCGGATTGGAACCAATGCGGTGTTTCGTACGTCCCTCTAGAGGGGGAACCTGGAAGGGGGTGAGCTAGGTCAAATTTGGTCCAGGGGGGCCATTACGTAACACAAACCGCCTAGCTCACCATTGAACAGGTACGGGGGCTGGCGCTGTGCCTGCCGCAGCAAGAGAGGAAATCACGATGACCGTGCGTTCGTCGGAGCCGGAGGCCCTGCTTACTCCGGCCGAGGTGGCGTCCATGTTCCGGGTTGACCCGAAGACGGTCACCCGGTGGGCCAAGGCCGGAAAGCTGAGCTCTATCCGGACGCTGGGGGGACACCGCCGCTACCGCGAGTCCGAAGTGCGAGCCCTGCTCGCCGGGATTCCGCAGCAGCGGGGGGAGAAGTAGTCCCGACGACCAGCACATCCACCCACTCACCGCGTTGACGCGACCCGCGGGAACCTGCTACCCGCGGCTCGCGTCACCCGGCGCTCAGCGTGATACCCCAGGTTGGGTGTCACGCTGCTTGCGTTCCGGGGGCGGTTCGGTGTCGGAGCACATCGGGTGACATGTCCCGATCCGGCTTGCCGACGGCCCGGAAGGACTAGGCTGACCGGCATCCCCGAACTTCCCCCGCAGACCGGAGACAGGTGTGGTGTCGGTCGCCCCAGCGCTGTTCGCTGGCTTGTGCACCGTGGACGTGATCCAGGCCGTCGAGAAGGTTCCGGCGGCGGACGAGAAGACGACGGCGAGCCGGCAGACCGTGGCGGCCGGCGGCCCGGCGACCAACGCCGCGGTCACCTACGCCCACCTCGGCGGGCGGGCCACCCTGCTCACCGGCGTGGGCAAGCACGCGCTCGCCGCCGGCGTCCGCACCGACCTGGCCCGCTGCGGGGTGAAGCTGGTCGACGCCGTGCCGGAGCGCCGCGAGCCGCCGCCGGTGTCCACGATCCTGGTCACCCTCGCCACCGGCGAGCGCGCCGTGGTGTCGACCAACGCCAACGGGTACTCCCTGGACCCGCCGGCCGGCCTGCTCGACCTGGTCGGCCAGCACAAGGCGGTGCTCGTCGACGGCCACCACCCCGACCTGGCCAGGGCCGTGCTGGTGGCGGCCCGCTGGGCCGGGATCCGCACCATGCTCGACGGCGGCAGCTGGAAGCCGAACACCCCCGGCCTGCTGCCGTACCTGGACGTCGCGGTCTGCTCCGCCGACTTCCACGCGCCCGGCACCGAGGACGCCGACGAGGTGCTCGCGTACCTGCGCGGCCACGGGGTCACCGCCGCCGCCGTCACCGACGGCTCCGCCCCGGTCCGCTGGTCGGTCGGCGACACCTCCGGCGAGGTCGAGGTGCCCGTGGTCGACGTGGTCGACACGCTCGGCGCCGGCGACGTCTTCCACGGCGCACTCCTGCACGCCCTCGTCGGCAACCCCCTCGACGCCACCACGTTCCCCGCCGCCCTCACCAGGGCCGCGGCCGTCGCCGCCCGCTCCTGCGCCTCCTTCGGCACCCGCGACTGGCTCCGCCGCCGCTCCGCCTGACCGGCCACGTGCCCTCGCCGCCGGTGGGCCCGTCCCCACCAGCCATCAGCCCGAGGAAGGCCCACCCCCTACTCGCCGCTGTGCCTCTCCCCGCTTGCCCACCCCACCCCTACGCCCACCGGCTCTGCCTCGATCCCACCTGACCGCCGTCTGATTGCATCTGATTGCATCTGATTGCACAATCAGACGGTCGAGGAGGCCGGCGTGGATTCAGACTCTCTTGATCAGATCCTGGACAGGCTCAGGCGGTTGGGTACCGACGACTGCGCCGTCGAGGCCAAGCGGGCCCGATCTGGCGTGCCGGTGGGCCTGTGGGAGAGCGTCAGCGCATTCGCGAACGCTTCCGGCGGTGTCATCCTCCTGGGCGTCGACGAGAAGAGCGGGTTCGCCGCCACCGGCGTCGAGGCGCCAGCGGCTACCGAGGCGACGGTCGCCGGGATCTGTGCGGAGATGGAGCCGCCGGTACGGGCGTCGATCACCACCGTCTTCGTGCGCGAGGCGGCGGTGGTCGTGGTCGAGATCCCGCCGATTCCTCGTGACCAGCGTCCGTGTCACCGAAAGGCGGAGGGGCCGCACAGCGGATCCCGCCTCCGGGTGGCGGACGGCAACCGCAAGCTGACCAACTACGAGGTCTCGCTGCTGCTCGCCAACAGGCGGGAGCCCCAGGACGATCGGCGGCCTGTACCGGGTGCCTCCGTGGCGGACCTGGATGGCGACATCGTTCGAGGTCTGCTCCGTCGCCTCCGCGACCGGCAGCCTCGGCTGTTCGCCGGCGTGGCGGACGACGAAGCCCTGTTCAGGGTGAACGCCCTGGCCGAGTCCGACGGCCACCTGGTGCCCACCGTCGCCGGCCTTCTCGCGCTCGGCACCTATCCGCAGCAGTTCATGCCGCAGATGAACGTCACGGTGGTGGTCTACCCGAACAGGGAGCCCGGCCTGCCAGGCCCCGGTGGCGAACGGTTCCTCGACAACCAGGCGATCGACGGCCCGATCCCGATCGCAGTCGAGGAAGCCCTGCGGGTACTCAAGCGGAACATGCGTCGGCGCAGCGTCGTGACCGGCCTCTACCGGCGCGACGAGTGGGAGTACCCGGAGGAGGCGCTGCGTGAGGTGCTGGTCAATGCCCTTGCCCACCGTGACCTTTCGCCCTCGGCCCAGGGCACGCAGGTCCAGGTGGAGATGTTCCCCGACCGGCTCATCGTGCGGAATCCGGGAGGGCTGTACGGGCCGATCGGCATCGAGAGCCTGGGTGTCCAGGGGACGACATCGGCCCGGAACAAGGCGCTCCTGCGGCTGCTGGAGGACACGCCGCTGGAGAACGACCGTACCGTCTGCGAGAACCGGGGCTCCGGAATCTTCGTGATGAGAACCGCCTTCCGCACCGCCGGTATGGAGCCTCCCCAGTTCCGGGACAACATCGCGACGTTCGAGGTGATCTTCCCCAACCACACGCTCCTCGATCAGGCGACGCTGGACTGGCTGGCCGAAGCGACCGATGTGCCGCTCTCCAGTGGCCAAGTCATGGCGCTCGCCCTGATGCGCCGCGGCGAGGTGCTGACCAACGCCCGCTACCGGGCGTCCACCGGCGTCGCGGACAGCCTCCAGGCCAGGCGGGAGCTGCGCGAGCTGGTGGAGACGGGTCTCGTCACGCAGGAGGGTCGTCGCGGTACCACTGTGTACCGCCTCGCGGACCTTGCAGTGTCCCAGCAGGAGTTGCCGATCGGCCCGGCGGACGTGCGGCTCGCCACCGGCGAGGATGAGGAGGGTCGCATCCTCGCGGCGCTCGCGATCGGGCCGCTGTCACGGCGAGAGGTCACGGCGCGCACCGGCCTGTCGCCGGGAGCTGCCCTGTATCGGCTCCGGGTACTCCGCGCCAAGGGCCTTGTGGCGCTGGAGGGTGAGCCGCGGTCCAAGAACGCGAGGTGGCGCCATACTCGCCGTACCTGAAGCACGGCCATGGCGGGGTGGAAAGCACGGCGTTGCCCAGCTCGTGACCATCAATTGACAAGGTTCTGCCTCCATGGGGTCCTTAATCAGACTCGGAGCGTGACGGAGGCTTCTCGACGGAGGCCCTCGTTCCCTGCCGGACCAGCGGCTTCCGCTCGCTATCACGGCGCCGGGGCCGTGTCGACCCAGCGGCCTTGGCGCCACGAGGGTCTGGAGGAACTTCATGCCCATGGTGGGAAGCCTGCCCCGGCGACCCTGGGCGATTCTCGCGGCCGGAGCTGCTGTCCTGTTCACGATAGGGACACCCAGCCTGGCCTCGGCGGATACGCCCACGGCGTCACCCGGCGCGGGAACGGTGTCGGTACACCGGTCCTGCGCCGTTCCCCAACGCGCCGGCGAGATGGCATGCCAGTCGCTGGTGCGCGATGACGTCAAGGGTCCGAAGGGGATCCTGCCGCAGGTCACGCCCAACGGTTACGGGCCGGCCGATCTGCAGAGCGCTTACAACCTTCCGTCCGCTACCGGCGGCGCGGGCCAGACCGTGGCCATCGTCGACGCCTTCGACAACCCCACCGCCGAGTCCGACCTGGCGGTGTACCGGCAGCAGTACGGCCTGCCGGCCTGCACCACGGCCAACGGCTGCTTCAAGAAGATCGACCAGCGGGGCGGGACGGCCTACCCGCCGCCGAACGCCGACTGGTCCGGTGAGATCGCGCTCGACGTCGACATGGTGAGCGCCGTCTGTCCGCAGTGCCACATCCTGCTGGTGGAGTCCGACGACAACTTCGACACCAATCTCTACGCCGCCATCAACAAGGCGGTCGAGCTGGGCGCGAAGTACGTCTCCAACAGCTGGGGCGGCTCCGAGGACGCGACCCAGCTCCAGGCCGACGAGTCGACGTTCAACCACCCCGGCGTCGTGATCACCGCCTCCAGCGGTGACGGCGGCTACGGCGTGATCTACCCGTCGAGCTCCAAGTACGTCACCGCCGTCGGTGGCACGGCGCTGACCAGGGACAGCTCGGCCCGCGGGTGGAGCGAGTCGGTCTGGTTCAACCAGTACGGCGGTCCCGGCAGCGGCTGCTCCGGGTTCGACCCGAAGCCCGACTTCCAGGGCGCGGCCAACACCCAGTGCGACAAGCGTGCCGTCGCGGACGTCTCCGCCGTCGCCGACCCGGTGACCGGCGTGGCCGTCTACAACGGCGGCTGGGCGGTGTACGGCGGCACCAGCGCCTCCTCGCCGATCGTCGCCAGCACCTACGCGCTCGCCGGCACGCCGGTGGCCAACACCTATCCGAACGCCTACCCGTACGCCGCGCCCGCCGGCTCGCTGAACGACGTCACGCAGGGCAACAACGGCACCTGCACCCCGGCGGTGTGGTGCACGGCCGGCCCCGGCTGGGACGGTCCCACCGGGCTGGGCACCCCGAACGGCGTGACCGCCTTCAGCACCGGACCGCACGGGCACGTGGCCGGCACGGTCACCGACTCGGGCACCGGCGCCGCGCTGGCGGGAGCGACCGTCGCGGTCGGTGACCAGAGCACGACCACCGACTCCTCCGGTCACTACGACGTGAGCGTGCCGACCGGCACGTACGACGTCACCGCCAGCAAGTACGGCTACACCTCGCAGACCGTGTCGGGCGTGGCGGTGGCGGACGGCGCGTCCGTGGCCGAGAACTTCGCGCTCGCCCCGATCCCGCAGGTGAACGTCACCGGCCTGGTCCGCGACGGATCCGGCCACGGCTGGCCGCTGTACGCCGCGGTACAGGTGAAGGACGTGCCGTCGACCAAGGTGTTCACCGACCCGTCCACCGGCCGGTACAGCATCAGCCTGCCGGCGGGCGGCAGCTACACGCTGCAGGTCACCGCGCAATATCCGGGGTACCAGACGGTCACCCAGGACGTCACGGTGGGCAGCGGCGACCTGTCGCAGGACATCACCGTCCCCGTCGACACCAGCACCGGGAGCTGCCTGGCGCCCGGGTACACCCAGCCCGGCTCGACCGAGCACTTCGACGGCACCTCGGCCCCGGCCGGCTGGACCGTCGTCGACAACAACAGCAGTGGCAAGAACTGGGTGTTCAACGACCCGAAGCCGCGGGGCAACCTGACCGGCGGCTCCGGGCACTTCGCCATCATGGACAGCGACTTCTACGGCTCGGGCAGCACCGAGGACAGCTCGCTGGTCAGTCCGGTGCTCGACTTCACCGGCAAGGCCAACCCGGTGCTGAAGTTCGCCACCGACTACTTCGAGTTCAGCAACTCCACCGCCGACGTGGACCTCAGCCTCGACGGCGGGGCGACCTGGAACAACGTGTGGCGCAAGACGAGCACCAGCGTCCGCGGTCCGAACACCCAGGCCGTCGACCTGGCTGGCGCCGGGAACAAGGCCAATGTCCAGGTCAGGTTCCACTACACGGGCGCCTTCGCCTGGTGGTGGGAGGTCGACGACGTCTTCATCGGCGACAAGAGCTGCCAGACGGTACCCGGTGGCCTGGTCGTCGGCCAGACGCTCGACAAGAACACCGGCGAGGGCGTCAACGGCGTGACCGTCAAGAGCGTCGACAAGCCCGCCGAGCAGGCGACCAGCGCGGCCACCCCGGACGACCCCGCCCTGGGTGACGGCTTCTACTGGTTCTTCTCCTCGGCGACCGGCAACCACAACGTCACCGCCAGCAAGAGCAGCTACACGTCACAGACCAGGTCGGTGAGCATCGCGGCCAACTGGGCGACCAAGGCGGACTTCAGCCTTCCGGCCGGCCAGCTGACCGTGACCCCCGGCTCGATCAGCAAGACCGTGGCGTGGGGTGGCAGCACGACGGCCAAGGTCACGGTGAAGAACACCGGCTCGGCCCCGGCCACCGTCAAGCTCAGCGAGCAGCCCGGCGGCTTCACGCCGCAGGACCGCCCGCAGGGCACCGGCGCCCCGCTCCAGCTGGTGCAGGGCAACTACTCGCCGCTGCGTGACGGCGCCAAGGGCAAGTCCTGGACGCGCAACACGGTGACGAGCCAGGCGACCGACCAGCCGGCGGCGCCGCCGTGGACGTCGGTGGCGGACTACCCGAGTGCGATCATGGACAACGCCGCCGTCCGCGGCGCCGACGGGAAGATCTACTCCTTCGGCGGCACCCCGAACGGCAACGGGCCGGTGGCCAAGTCCTACGCCCTCGACCCGGGGTCCAACACCTGGTCGCCGATCGCGGACCTGCCGGAGGCCCGGCAGATGCCGCAGGTGGCGTCGTACAGCGGCAAGATCTACGTGGCCGGCGGCTGGGCGGGCTCCAGCGGCGCGCCAACCTCGCACCTGGCCATCTACGACCCGGGCAGCAACAGCTGGTCGGACGGTGCCGCGAGCCCGAAGGCGTACGCCGCCGCCGGGTACTCGGTGCTGGACGGCAAGCTGTACAGCGTCGGTGGCTGCACCGCCACGGCCTGCGGCAGCACCGACGTGCAGGTGTACGACTTCGCGTCGAACTCCTGGTCGTCGGCTGCCGCGTACCCGCAGGCGACGTCGTGGCTGGCCTGCGGCGGCATCTCCGGCAAGCTGTACTGCGCCGGCGGTACCACCGACGCGGGCGACACCGCGAACGCCTACGTGTACGACCCGGGTGCCGACATGTGGTCGCAGATCGCCAGCATCCCGACCGACATGTGGGCGTCGAGCTACGTCAACGCCAACGGCCAGCTGCTGATCTCCGGTGGTGTCACCAACGGGGCGGCCACGCTGACCAACCAGGGCTTCGCCTATGACCCGGCGAGCAACACCTGGACGGCGCTGCCGAACTCGAACAACACCCTGTACCGCGGCGCCAGCGCCTGCGGCTTCTACAAGGTCGGTGGCTCGTCGGGGCAGTTCGCGGCGACCACGCACGTCGAGCTGCTGCCCGGTTACGACACCTGCGGCCTCCCGCCGGACGTGTCGTGGCTGTCGGAGAGCCCGACCGAGTTCACGCTCGCGCCCGGCGCCAGCCAGGCCGTGACGGTCACGCTGGACGCGTCCGGCGCGGACATCACCCAGCCGGGCACGTTCACGGCGGGCATCGGCATCGGTGAGGACACGCCGTACAGCTACCCGTCCGTCCCGGTGACGCTCACGGTCAAGCCCCCGTCCACCTGGGGCAAGATCACCGGCACCATCACCGGTACGGCGTGCAACGGCACGGTCACGCCGATCAAGGGCGCGACCGTCGAGGTCGACTCCTGGGCGCAGAACTTCACGCTCAAGACCGACGCCGCCGGCAACTACGCGCTGTGGCTCGACTACCGCAACAACCCGCTCTCGGTGATCGCGGCCAAGGACGGCTGGGCGCCACAGGTCAAGGCCGCCAGCATCAAGAAGCTGGCGACGACCACGCTCAACTTCACCCTGAAGCCCGACCACACCTGCACCTGACCCCGTCCCCGACCCAGGTGGGCCCGCCCGTACTCCGGTACGGGCGGGCCCACCGCCGTACTGGCCTCTGTTTTGTCGGGGCTTGTGCCTAGGCTGGCAACATGCCCACGGGAGAGTGTCAGTGCCGGCTGTGCACCGGCGACCTCGACCAGATCGGACCCGGCTCGCTCACCGCGCTGGAGCACGTGCCGAAGTACGGCTGGTCGGTGATCGGCGTGCCAGCGACGGACGAGGACATTCCGGGGTGGGCGTACACGATCGGGCTCCGGCACACCCTGCGCAGCCCGGAGG
This sequence comes from Mycobacteriales bacterium, assembly GCA_045806985.1. Taxonomy (GTDB): domain Bacteria; phylum Actinomycetota; class Actinomycetes; order Mycobacteriales; family JBJMIH01; genus JBJMIH01. The sequence goes on from JBJMIH010000021.1 coordinate 10,023, forward strand.
TGGTGGTGTTCGGCCTGCCGGTCACGATCGGACACGGGTGCCTGAACGCGCTCGGCGAAGCCCTGAAGGCCGGTCCGGCGCTCGAGGCCGACCAGCGCCGCGACGACGTGCTGGAGGACTACCCGGTGCTGATCCGGCCGGTGCACCCGACCTGGCACCGGTACTTCCTGGCCCAGGCCCTGGACTTCTACCGCTGGCCTGAGCGGCTGCCGTTCATGCAGATGGTGCTGCCCGACGAGGACCGCCGCTTCCCCGGCGAGGAGGGCTTCGACCCGTCCACCTGTGTCAGCCAGCCGCTCGCCTGGCTGCCCCGTGAGGACCACCCCGTCGACATCTGGCGCGACTTCGAGCGCCTCGACCCGTGGCCGTTCCCCGGCCTGTCCGCGTACACCCCGGTGGTCACCACCGAGCGGCTGATGCGGGGCGACCGGGTGGTCAGGCAGGTGATGCACGACGCGGAGGGGAACTGGACGTTCCTGGACGGCGACCCGTTCACCGAGGACGACCTGGTCGTGGAGTGCCTGCACCACCTGGTGGTGGACCACCGGGACGCGATGGAGGGCGTGGCCGCCCTGCCGGCCGGGTACGAGGCCTGGTCCGATGACGGGGTCGTCTGGAAGTCCGAGCGGCTCGCCCGCGATGACCCCCGCGATGACCCCCGCGATGATCATGGCCGCCCGGAGCTCTGAGCGGCCATGATCATCGGGTACCGGGTCAGCTCACGGCGAGGCCGCGGAAGTCCGCCTCACCGGTCGCGCCGGAGTTGTGCGCCGTCATGAAGACGCCCACGTCCTGGGCGGCGGCGATGGTGGGCGGCAGGGTGGCGGTGCCGACCAGGTTCCAGGTCGCCTGGTCGTCGCTGGAGTAGTAACCGGTCACCGTGTCACCGCTCCTGACCAGCTTGAGCCAGGACGGGTACGCGGAGGAGCCGGTGCCGCTGTTGGTCGGCGCGCTGTTGTGGTCCAGCGTGCCGTTGCCGTCGGCGTCCCACTGGAGCGCGTACCCGTGACCGGGCGTCACCATCAGGATCGCGTAGCCCGGTGACGTGCCGGCCTTGGTGATGTCGTTGCGCAGCATGATGCCGGCCTTGGCCCAGTCGCTGGTGTTGGACTGGCTGGTGACCTCCACGACCGTGGTCGACGTGGCGCCGGCCGCGCCCGGCAGGTAGATCGCGCTGTACTGGTCGGTGCTGCCGTAGGTGTCCTTGCCGCTGCCCCGGATCCCGAGCGCGTCCCCGATCTGGCCGAACTGCCCGGTGGTCGAGGTGAACGTGCGGTACGGCGCCTGCACCGGCGACACGATCGACACGGTCGTGTCGATGCTGCTCCGCAGGGCGTCCAGCCCCCAGCGCGAGGACGACGTGCCGGTGAACGTCGCGGTGTCGAACGGCGCTGACGGCACCGCCGGCGCGGTCACCTCGAATGTCGCCTGCACGGTCTGCCCGCTCGGCACCACCGGGAACGACCGCCGCGACGTGGACCGGACGGCCCACGCCTTCGGGCCGGTCAGGTCGAGCCTGACCAGCAGCGCCGGCAGCAGCCCGTCGTTGGTGTACGTCGCGGTGACGGTCGACACCTGCCCGGCACTCTGGTCGCCGGCCAGCCCGCTCAGCGAGAACGCGGTGTGCGGCGGCAGGTCCAGCCGCCGGGTCGGGCTGACCCGGTACATCGCCACGCCGTGCGCGGGCAGCCCGGCGGTGATCGTGCCGGCCGACTCGGTGCTGGTGTGCGCCCACAGGTCGCGGACCGAGTACGCCAGCGACCGAGGCAGCCCGAGCGCGGCGGCCGTGGTGGAGAACGCGGCCGGCGCGTCGGTCTCGTTGAACAGCACGACCGCCCTGTCCCCGTTGGCGAGCGGCTTGACCAGCACGTCGTGCCCGCCGGCCGAGGAGATCTCGGTGCCCTGCGCGCCGAGCCGATCCTGGTCGACGGCGATGACCTCCTTGTTCAGGTAGATCGCCATCGTCGCCGGGGTGGCCTTGCGCAGGTCGGTGCCGGCGATCAGCGGCGCGGCCATCTCCGCCCACAGGCTGAACTCGCTGCGGTACTCGGTGTCGGTCATCCCGCCGTTGCCGATTTCCAGCATGTCCGGGTCGTTCCAGCCGCCCGGGCCGGCGAACGGGGCCAGCCCCACGTTCTGGTGGAAGATCGACAACATGCTCGGGTAGGTGTCCTTGATGTCACCGGTGGTCCGCCACAGGTTGCCGGTCTGCGGGCCCCAGGTCCACGGCTGTTCCTGGCCCCAGTTGCAGATGCTGTAGACGATGGGCCGGCCGGTGGCGGCGAGCGCGTCCCGCATGGCGGTGTACCGGGGCTGCGCGGGCAGGCCGGTGTTGTTGCAGTTGTCGTACTTGAGGTAGTCCACGCCCCAGGACGCGAACGTGGCCGCGTCCTGCGGCTCGTGGCCGAGCGCGCCGGGGAAGCCGCCGGCCTTGTTGCAGGTGTGGACGCCGGCGTCGGTGTAGATGCCGAGCTTGAGGCCGCGCGCGTGCACGTAGTCGGCGACGGCGGCGATGCCGTGCGGGAACTTGACCGGGTCGGGGACGAGGTTGCCGGACGCGTCCCGGTCGGGCAGCGCCCAGCAGTCGTCGATGTTGACGTACGTGTAGCCGGCGTCCTTCATCCCGGACGAGACGAAGAGGTCAGCTGTCTGCTCCACGAGTTGCTCGTTGACGTTGCAGCCGAAGGCGTTCCAGTCGTTCCAGCCCATCGGCGGGGTTTTGGCCAGGCCGTTGTCGACCGCCAGTGCCGGCGTCGCGCCGCCGATCACCAGCAGGGGAGCGAGTGCCGCGGTGATGACCGCGGCGCAGGTTCCAACCAGCGTTCTGCGCATGGTGGGCTCCAGGGATAGTCATCGGACCTTTATCAGCCAATAGTCGTCGGATCTCGTCATGAAAGCCACATCCCGGACATGACAGAATTCACTGCGTGAAGGTGTACGTCCTCCACGACAACCCCGCGTGGTTCGGCCCGTTCGCGAACGAGTTCGCGGCCGTCGGGCTGGCCCACGAGGAGTGGCTGCTCGGCGAGGGCGAGCTGGATCTCGTGAGACCACCACCGCAGGGTGTGTTCTGGTCGCGGATGAGCGCCTCGGCACACACCCGCGGCCACCCCCACGCCGCCGACCACGCGCGGGCCCTGCTCGGCTGGCTCGAGGCGCACGGCCGGCGGATCGTCAACGGCCGGTCCGCGCTCGAGCTGGAGCTGAGCAAGGTCGCGCAGCTCACCGCGTTGCGGGCCGCCGGCTTCGACGTCCCCCGCACGGTCGCGGTCGCCGGCACGGACGGGATGGAGGGCCTGCTGCACGCGGCGGCCAGCCTGCCGCGCCCGTTCGTCAGCAAGCCCAACCGCGGTGGCAAGGGCCTCGACGTGCGGCTGTTCGGCAGCCTGGACGACTACGCCGCGCACCTCGCCTCGCCGGACCGCGTCCCGCCGGTGGACGGCGTCACGGTGCTCCAGGAGTACGTCGCCCCGGCCACGCCGTCGATCACCCGCGTCGAGGTGGTGGGCGGGGAATACCTGTACGCGGTCGCCGCCGACACCGCCCGCGGTGGCTTCGAGCTCTGCCCCGCCGACGCCTGCGCCGTCGACTCGGACGAGGGGCTGTTCGCGTTGCGTGACGGCTGGGCAGACCCGATCGTGGACCGGTACCTGGAGTTCGCCGCCCGGCACGGCATCGAGGTGGCCGGCTTCGAGTTCCTGGAGGCGGCCGGCGGGCGCCGGGTCACCTACGACATCAACACCACCACCAACTACAACCCGCAGGTGGAGGCGCTCGCGCCACGGTCGGGCCGGCGGGCGGTCGCGCTGCTGCTCGGCCGGCTGCTCGCCGCCGAGGAGGCACGCTGATGCGGTTCGGGTACTGGATGCCGGTGTTCGGCGGCTGGCTGCGGAACGTGCCGGACGAGGGGATGAGCATCACCTGGCCGTACGTCCGCGACCTGGTGGTGGACAGCGAGCGGTACGGCTTCGAGCTGACGCTGATCGCCGAGCTGAACCTCAACGACATCAAGGGCCATCGCGCGCCGTCGCTGGACTGCTGGACGCTCGCGCCGGCCGTGGCCGCCGTCACCCGGCGGCTGGAGCTGATGCTCGCGGTCCGGCCCAACTACCACGCGCCGGCGCTGACCGCGAAGGCACTGTCCACCTTGGACGTGCTGGCGCCGGGCCGGGTCAGCCTGAACGTGGTGTCCTCGTGGTGGCGGGACGAGGCCGCCCAGTACGGCGCCCCGTTCGACGTGCACGACGCGCGGTACGCCCGCACCGAGGAGTGGCTGCGGGTGCTGCGCCGGCTGCTCACCGAGGACACCGTCACCCACCACGGCGACCACTACGCGCTGGAGGGCACGGTGCTGGAGCCCAAGCCGGCCCGGCCGCCCGCCGTGTACATGGGCGGCGAGTCGCCGCGCGCCAAGGAGGTCATCGCCGCGCTCGGCGACGCCTACGTCATGCACGGCGACCCGCCCGACGTGATCGCCGCCAAGATCGCCGACCTGCGGGCGCGGCGGGAGGCGGCCGGCGGGCCGCCGCTGCGGTTCGGCGTGTCCGGCTTCGTCATCCTCCGGGACACCGAGGCGGAGGCCGCCGCGGAGCGCGCCCGCATCCTCGACGTCCGCTCCTCACCCGAGGCGTACGCCTCCTACCAGGACTTCGTCGCCGGCTCGCAGCTGGAGTCGCAGGTGTCGCTGGAGGAGTACAGCGTCTCCAACCGTGGCCTGCGCGCCGGCCTGGTCGGCACGCCGGAACAGGTCACCGACCGGCTGCGCGCGTACGAGCAGGCCGGCGTCGACCTGGTGCTGCTCCAGTTCTCCCCGCAGCACGAGGAGATGGCCCGGTTCGGCGAGCAGGTGATCGCCGCCTATCAGAGGCCGTAGGTCTCGAGGAGGCGGAGCCACAGCTCGCTGATGGTGGGGTACGACGGGACGGCGTGCCAGAGCCGGTCCAGCGGCACCTCGCCGACCACGGCGACGGTCGCCGCGTGCAGCATCTCGCCCACCTGCGGGCCGACCAGCGTGCAGCCGACGATCACCCGGCGCTCGGTGTCCACGACGATCTTGGCGTGGCCGTCGTAGCCGTCGGCGAACAGGCCGGCCCCGGCCACGTCGCCGATGGCGTACTCGACCGCCCGCACCGGCAGGCCGGCGTCCCGGGCCGCCTGCTCGGTCAGGCCCACCGCCGCCACCTCGGGATGGGTGAACACCACCTGCGTCACGGCGACCCGGTCGGCTGTCGGGGTGTACGGGCTCCACGGGATCGCCGGCGGGTTCTCGCCGCGGGCCCGGGCCGCGATCGTGTCGCCGCAGGCCCGGCCCTGGTACTTGCCCATGTGGGTGAGCAGTGCCTCGCCGTTGGCGTCGCCGATCGCGTACAGCCAGTCGCCGTCCACCCCCTGCACGCCGGAGAACGCGTCCACGGTCACCGGCTTGGCCGGGTCCAGGCCGACCGTCTCCAGGCCGACCTCGTCGGTGGCGGGCCGGCGGCCGGTCGCGACCAGCAGTTCGTCGGCCTCGACCGTTCCGCCGCCGTCCAGCGTGAGGGTGAGCACGCCGCTCCCGGCGTCCCGGCGTACCTCGCTGAGGCCGGTACCGAGCCGCACGTCGATGTTGCGCGCGGTCAGCCCGGCCGCCACCCGCTCGCCCGCGAACGGCTCCATCGACGCCAGCAGCCGGCCGCCGCGGACCAGCATGGTGACGTCGGAGCCGAGTTCGTGCCAGGCGAAGGCCATCTCGACGCCGACCACGCCGCCGCCGAGCACGGCCAGCCGCTTCGGCACCTCCTGCGCGCTGGTCGCGTCGCGGCTGCTCCACGGGTCGGCGTCGGCCAGCCCGGGGATGTCGGGCAGCACCGGCTTGCTGCCGGTGGCCAGCACCACCGCGTGCCGGGCGCGCAGCGTGGTGACCGTACCGTCGCGGGCCGTCACCGCCACCTCGCGCGGGCCGGTCAGCCGGCCGTACCCGCGGTGCAGGGCGATCCCGGTGCTGTCCAGCCACTGGACCTGGCCGTCGTCGCGCCAGTGCGAGACGAAGCCGTCGCGGCGGCGGAGCACGGCGGCCACGTCCAGCGTGCCGTTCACCGCCTGCCGGGCCCCCTCCACCGCGCGCGCCTCGGCCAGCACCGACGGCGGGCGGAGCAGCGCCTTGCTGGGCATGCACGCCCAGTACGAGCACTCGCCGCCGACCAGCTCGCTCTCGACCACGGCGGCCGTCAGGCCACCGCGGACCGCCCGGTCGGCCACGTTCTCGCCGGTCGGACCCGCCCCGATCACCACCACGTCGTAATCGACCATGCCCCCATCCTGTCAGGCGAGGGTGCGGGTGTACTCCACTTCGAAGCGGGCGCCGAGCCGCTGCCAGCCTGCGATGGCCGCGGGTAGGGCCGCTGGACTTCCGCCGAGGCGCCAGCGGGCGCGGGTCAGGCAGGCGGCGGCCCACGGGTTGCCGGTCGTGTCGCCGGCCGCGGCCGCGATCCGGGCGGTGGCGTCCGGTAGGCCGGCGACCACTGCGAGTTCCGCGCCGGTCGCGTGGGCGTACGCGGCGTACCGCCTCGCCGGGGGGACGGCGAACGCGCGGCTCACCAGTTCGGGCGCCCGCTCGACCGCGCCGGTGTGTACGGCGACCCGCGCGTCCACGAAGGCGGCGAATGCGGCCAGATCCGGCGAATCGGCAGCGTCTGCCACGCCCGCCACCGCCAGCGCGCGGGACCGCCATTCCCGGAAGCCGTCCTGGTCGCCGGCCAGGCCGTGGGCGAGCGCGGTGGCGGACACGGCCGGGGCCAGGTACCGGACGGCCGGTCGTCCGGCCCGCTGCCAGCCCTCCCACAGCGTGTCCGCGTGCCGGAGCGCCTCCGCGACCTCGCCGCGCAGCACCAGCGGCGGGATCAGCTTGCTGGTGGACAGGTACGGGTGGTCGCCGATCAGGTCGTCGGCCATGGCCTGGCGCGCCACCGCGAGCGCGGCCGGCAGCTCGCCGGCGCTCAGCGCGTCGGCGGTCGCCACGTGCAGCACGTCCACGATCTCGATGGCCGAGCGCGGATCGTCGCGGTCCATCACGGCCAGCAGGGCGAGCCGCTCGGTGCTGATCCGGTAGGCGTCCCGGTACCGGCCGTCGCCGGCGGCGATCGTGCCCAACGCGTCCAGGCCGGCGCTGATCAGCACCGGGTCGCCGGTCTTCCTGGCGAGCACGGCGGCCGTGCCGGCGAGCGCCGGGTCGGCGGTGAGCCTGCCGGCGGACGCGCCCCACGCCTCGGCGGCGGCCAGGTGGGCGGCCAGTACCGGGTCATCGTCGCCGGCGGCGAGCGTCTCCGCCTCGCCCAGCATCGCGCCCAGCCGCTCCGGTGGCACCTCGGCCGGGAAGCCCGATCCGGGCAGCCGGTACGCGGTCATCACCGCGTCGGCCAGCGTCATCGCCAGCAGCGCGCGGTCGCCGGCCGCCCTGGCCCGCTCGGACGCGGCGAGCAGCAGCTCGTAGGAGTGCACCGCGTGGGTGATCGCGTGCGCGCAGTCCGCGGCGGTACGCAGGTCGCGGGCGGCCTCCGCCGGTGAGGGCGCGCGGTCGGCGGCCTGCTGCCAGTGGTCGAGCGCCTCGCGCAGGAAGCGGCGGCGGTAGGCCAGGTGGGCCAGCAGCCTGGCCAGCCGGTGCCCGGTCGGGCCGGGCGGCGCCGCGGCGAGCGCGGACCGCAGGTCGCCGGCGACCGCGTCGAACCGGTCCCGCCAGCCGGCGTCCGCATGTTCGTCGAGAGCGGCGGCGGTGGCCACCGCCCAGCCGAGGTGGCGGTCGCGGAGCGTGTCCGCCTCGCCGCTGGCGGCCAGCCGGTCGGCGGCGAACGCGCGGACCGTCTCCAGCATCCGCCACCCGCCGGTACCGTCCCGTACCGGCACCAGCAGGCTCTTTCCGGACAGCCGGCCGAGCACGTCCGCCACCGCCGCCCGGTTCCCGTCCGTCCCCAACCCGTCGACGGCGACGACCGCGTCCAGGTCGAACCCGCCGGCGAACACCGCGAGCCGCCGGAACACCGCCTGCTCGTCGGGGTCCAGCAGGGCGTGGCTCCACTCCAGCACCGCCCGCATCGACCGGTGTCGCGCGTCCGGCGACCGGCCGCCCGCCAGCAGCCTGAGCCGGTCGTCCAGCGCGGCCAGCAGGCCGGTCGCGCCCAGCGACGGGGCGCGGGCGGCGGCCAGCTCGATCGCCAGTGGCATGCCGTCCAGCCGCGCGCACACCTCGGCGACCAGCGCCGGTTCGGCGGCGAAGCCGGGATCGGCGGCCCCGGCGCGGTCGCGGAACAGCTGCTCGGCGTCGGAGGCCAGTGGCAGCGGCGCGAGCGGTACCGCGTGCTCGCCTGGCAGGCCGAGCCGCTCCCGGCTGGTGGCCAGCACGGTCGTCTCCGGGCAGGCGGCCAGTACCTGGTCCACCAGGGCGGCGACCGGGTCGAGCACGTGCTCGCAGTTGTCCAGTACCAGCAGCGACCGGCCGTGGCCGAGGCGCGCCCGCACCGCCTCGGCCAGCCGCTGCTGGTGACGTTCGGTGACGCCAAGCGCCGCCGCCGCCGCCTGCGCGACGAAGCCGTCCCGGACCGGCACCAGGTCCACGAACGCGCCGCCGACCGGGAACTCCGGCGCCGCCTCCGCGGCGACCTCCGCGGCCAGCCGGGTCTTGCCGATGCCGCCGGGCCCGACCAGCGTCACCAGCCGGGCGGTGGACAGCGCCGCGTGCACGGCGTCCCGCTCGTGGGCCCTGCCGACGAACGTCGTCCTGCCGGCGGGCACCCCGGCGATCCGGCCCGGGGCGGCCACCTGCCCCGCCACGCCGGCCAGCGCCGCCAACGCCCGCCGGTCGGCCACGCCGTACTTGCGCAGCAGCGAGGACACGTGGCTCTCCACCGTGCGGACCGACAGGTGCAGCCGGTGGGCGATCTGCGCGTTCGAGCGGCCCTCGGCCAGCGCGGCGAGGACCTCGGACTCCCGGACGGAGACCCCCTCAGGTTGGACGGCCGGCATGCCGCCATCATCACCCACGGGCGGCTCCGTGGTGGTTGGGTGGTGATTCCGTGGCCGCCCCCGGTGCCGGACCGGCCGGTCCGGGTCGACGCTGGCGTCATGACCGGAGGAGTACTGGACGAGGCGTACGAGCGGTTCCACCACACGGGACCGGAGTGGGGCGAGGACAAGCTGACCAACCACGGCCCGATGGCGGTCGAGGTGCTGGTCAGGCGCGGGCGGCCCGACGAGGTGGAGGCCTGGGTGGACTCCTATGCCCGCCGCCTGGACGAACTGCCCGGGCCGACGGGTCCGATCACCGACCGGAACTGGCGGGAGGCGCTCGGCGACGGGCGCCGGATCGGCGACTGGACGGAGTACTTCCAGCGCCAGCTCGCCGAGCGGCCCTGGCAGGACGTGCTGGTCATGTGGTGGCCGCGGCTGCTGCCGGTGCTGGTGGCCGGGACCACGCACGGGGTGATCCGGGTCGGGCACGTGGTGCGGGCACTGCTGGCGGGTACTCCCAGTCACCAGGCGGTGGTCGAGCTGGCGCACGGGCTGGCGTTCTGGGCGGCCCGCGCCACCCCCGTGCCGCCGGCCGCCGCGCCGGCCGGACTGCTCGACCCGTACGCCGCGTACGACGCCCTGCCCGCGGTCCCGCGGCAGGCCGGCCGGGTCGCGGAGCGGTTCGGGCAGCTGGCGGAGCTGGCCGCGTGGCCGGCCTCGGTGGCGGCGCTGCGCCCGGCCGCGACCTCCGACGAGGTCAGGACCCGGCTGGCCGACCTGGTGGCGGTGGCGACGCTGCGTTACCTCACGCACGGGCACGCCAGCCCGGTCCTGCTCGTGCACACGGCGACCGCCCCGAACGCGGTCCTGCACACGCTGCCGGCCCTGCCCGAGGACCTGTGGCGACCCAGCCTGCACGCGGTGTGGACGACCAGCGCGGCCGTCTACGCGGCGTACGGCCAGGGCCAGGGCCTCCCGCGCGAGGCCCTACCTGCCGCCCCGGACGGCCCCGAGGCGGTGGCCGAGGTGCTGGACCGGGCGGTCCACCACGGCGACGAGCACGTCATCAAGTTCACCGACACGGCCGCCGAGGTCTACACCCGCACCGGCAACCCCGACGCCCTCGCCGCCGCCGTCCACCTCACCGAACTGATCGAACCGGTCAGGCGGTGACGCCGGTGAGGGCGAAGAACTCCGACCGCGAGCGGGCGTCCTCGCGCAGCGTGCCGAGCAGCGTCGAGGTGACCGTGTTCGAGCCGGTGGCCTGCACGCCGCGCAGCGTCATGCAGGTGTGCTCGGCCTCGATCACGACGCCGACGCCCTTGGGCGCGAGCTGGTCGGCGAGCCAGTCGGCGACCTGCTTGGTGAGGCGCTCCTGGACCTGCGGCCGGCGCGCGAAATGCTCCACCACCCGGGCCAGTTTGGACAGTCCCAGGATGCGGTCGCCGGGCAGGTACCCGACGTGCGCCACGCCGACGAACGGCAGCAGGTGGTGCTCGCAGACCGACCGCAGCGGGATGCCGCGGGCCAGTACCAGCTCGTCGTAGCCCTCCTCGTTGGGGAACGTGGTCAGGTCGAACGGCCGCGGCGTGAACAGGTCGGAGTACGCCCGCGCCATCCTGGCCGGCGTGCCGCGCAGGCTCTCGGAGTCGAGCTCGACGCCGAGGGCGCGCAGCAGGTCGCCGGCGGCGCGTTCGGCCGCCTGCAGGTCGACGCTGTGCTCGGGCTGGTGGACCACGCGGAGTGCGGAGCTGGAGTGCATGAAGGTGCCCTTCGATCGGGGACAGGGACCGGTCAGCTGCCGCCGACGCCGAGCGCGGTGAGCAGGACCAGGACGACGGTGGCGACCGCGAACAGCCCATGCCCGGCGACCACCGGGACGGGCAGGCCGGACTCGGGTACGGCCCCGGTCGCGCCCGCCTCCCGCCGGGTGCCGAGCCAGCGGGCGAACATCGTGAAGCCCAGCAGCGCCACCGGCACGAGCAGCACGAACGCGATCCAGGCCACGGCGTCGGAGTCGGCGGCCAGGTAGACGATCCACAGGACCAGGCCGATCGCGGCCAGCGCGAAGTGCCCGAAGATCAGTCCGGGCGGGAACTTGCTGGTACGGGGCTGGCGGGCGCCGCCCCTGGCGACCCAGATGCTCAGCATCCAGAAGCCGCCGCCGGCCGTGACCAGCCAGGTGACCAGTGCGGCGATACCCATGATCAGCGCTCCTTGCGGTAGCCCTGGGCCTGGGTCGCCTCGTCGGCGACCCGGACGCCGAAGTGGTAGGCGAGCATGCCGCCCAGCGACCCCGATACCGCCAGCGTGCCCAGGCTCAGCGCCGCCAGCACGAGCTGCCCCCAACCCACGCCGTGCGCGGTGCCGTCGCCGGCCCGCCAGCCGAGGTTGACCGCGTACGCGGCGGTGACCGCCAGGTTCAGGGACATGTGCAACAGGCCGACGCGGAAGGCGGGGGTGCCGCGCGGGATGCCGAGGAAGTCCAGCAGTCCGATCATCGCCGCGACCAGCGCGCCGAGGATGCCGATCGCGATCAGCCATCGCGAGCCTTTGACCAGGAAGTCGGGGTGGTCGACGACGTGCGAGCCGATGTCGAAGACCAGGCCGCTGATCCAGGCGCCGATCGGGACTGTCACCAGGATCGGATGGAAGGGATGTCCGTACGGGCCGGCGAGCACCGGGCTCACCGGGCGTTTGGCCTGCTGGGACTGGAGATCCATGGGCCACCTCCCTGGGCCTATTTCTCCAATAAACCTTGGTCTTATTATGCCCTCCGGTCAAGGGGGGCGTTTTCGATTACCAAAGTAAGCGTTATCGTGGTGCGGTGACCACGAGTGCGATCCGGGCCGTGGCCGCGCTCGACGACGAGCTGCGGCAGGGGCTCTACGCCTACATCAGGGCGGCCCGGCACCCGGTGACGAGGGAGGAAGCCGCCGCCTCCGCTGGCATCTCCCGCAAGCTGGCAGCGTTCCACCTGGACAAGCTGGTCGACGCGGGCCTGCTGCGGGCCTGGTACCAGTCCACCGGTACGCGGAAGGTCGGCCGGACGCCCAAGGTGTACGAGCCGGCCGCCGGCGACATCGCGGTCACCATCCCGCAGCGGCAGCACGACGTGCTGGCCGGCATCCTCCTCGACGCCGTGCTCACCGAGGGCGACGGCGAGAACGCGCGGCAGGCCGCGCTGCGGGTGGCCGCCGAGCGGGGCGAGGAGGTCGGCACCGCCGAGCGGGACCGGCTCCGGCCCGGCCGTCTCGGCCCCGAGCGGGCGCTCACCCTCGCCGAGGGCGTGCTGACGCGGTACGGGTTCGAACCCAGCCGGGAGACCCCGACCCGCGTGCGGCTCCGCAACTGCCCGTTCCACCCGCTGACCGCCAGGGCGCCCGAGCTGGTCTGCGGGATGAACCAGGCCTTCCTGTCCGGCTTCCTGTCCGGCCTGGACGCCCCCTGCCTCGACGCCGCCCTGGACCCCCGCGCCGGCGAGTGCTGCGTGGAACTCCACCCCGCCGGAAGCTAGCCACCTACGCGGCGAGCAGCGTGCGCCAGGGTTGGCTGGCGGCCCAGGCGGCGAGGGAGTGCCAGCGGATCTCGGGGTGGTCGCGGCGGAGGGTCGCGACGTCGACGTCGAGGCCGGTCGTGGCGAAGTAGCGGAACATGGCGGCGAGGTCGGCGGAGTGGGCGGCGACGTACTCGGGCGGCAGTTCGGTGAACGTGACCCGGCGGCCGCACGCGGCGCCCCAGGGTGGCGGCGATCTGGTGGCTGGTCAGCACGTCGGAGGCGAGGTCGATGCGCCGCCCCCCGGCGAATCCGGCCGGCCGGCTGAGGACCAGCGCCGCGAACGCGCCGATGTCGACCGTCCAGGGGACGCCGAGCGTGGCGAGATGCCGCTCGGCGGGGACGGGGTGGTCACCGCGAACAGCGCGGTCGCGCCGGCGAGCGCGGCCTCCAGCGAGGCACGGTCGGCGAGGTCCGCGTACGCGACCTGCGCGCCGAGGTCCCGCAGGTGGCGGGCTGCCGCCGAGGCTACGTCACCCGCCAGCGCGACCCGACCGACCGCCGCCCGGTCCTGGTCCAGCCGGTACCGGCGGCCGTCCGCCGCCTCGCCGCCCTCTGGGACGAGCTCGGCGCCGGCTGGCGCACCATGTTCGACGACTACACCGAGCCGAACTGGCCCTGCTGAGCCGCCACATGCGCCGCACCACCGAACTGAGCCGCCGCCAGCGCCAACGGCTCAGCACCGGCGAAATCGGCAGCCGTGAGCGGGCGCGTTCCTCCTCGGTGCCGGGTCCGGAGTCGTAATGTCCATGTGTGGCAGATGAGCTCGAAGACCTGAGGAATCGCCTCCGACTTTTCGCTGACGATCGTGACTGGCAGCAGTTTCACACGCCCAGGAACCTTGCCCTGGCACTCGCTGGAGAGGTAGGCGAGCTGGCGGCGGTCCTGCAGTGGCTGACCGACGAAGAAGCGGGGGTACTCTCGCCGCGGACCAGGGACCAACTCGCCGACGAGGTGGCTGACATCCTCATCTACCTCGTGCGCTTCGCCGACGTTGTCGGTCTGGATCCGTTGGCCGAAGCCCACAAGAAAATCGCACGGAACGAACAGCGCTATCCTCCTGACCGGTTCCATGGAACAGCACCGGAGCGTTCGGGACGGAATGGCCCGTCAGGCAATCAGGAGTAGCGGACATGACCAAGGTCATCATCCAGCCGGCCCGCGGAAACCCTGAGGGGAGGAGAAACTGGAAGATGACAATCGATCAAGACGTCTACTTCCGTGCCCCTGCCCGAATATCGGTTCTCACCCCGGAACAACAGGCTGGCCTGGAAGCACTCCATCCCGAGGGAAAGGCCCGTTTCTGGGGGACCACGAGCAATCACGAGCGCTCCATGAGTGTCCTCGGCACTGGTGACGTGGTCTTGTTCACCGGCCAGGGTCGGGTCGGTGGCGTCGGGGAGGTGGGCTACCTGTTCCGCAACGCCGCGTTCGCCGACACCCTGTGGGAACCAAGTCCGGAGAAGGGAAGTTACGAGAACGTCTACAGTCTGCTCACCTTCCAGCCGACGACCATCCCTTACCGCGAGGTCTGGGACCTTCTTGGGTCCAAAGAGGGCGACAACTTCATGGGCCTGCGTCTCCTTGACGACGAGAAGAGCGAAGCGATCATTGCAGGTCTGCGCATCGAAACGAAGACTGCCGCGCAGCAGGCTCTGCGGCGCGATGCGGAAGTCTTCGCTCCCGAAGAGCAGATGAACGTCGTCCTCTCCCGTTACAACCAGCTGGCTGGGACGATCCTGGTTCACCGGCGCGAGGCACAGTTGGTTTCCCGGTACCGCGCGACCATTGACGACGCGCAACACATGGGCCGGCTGAAGCTGTCCTCCAGATTCACCGATCTCTATGTTTGTCGGCACGATGCTCTCGAGATCGTCGAAGCCAAGAGAGACTCAACCCGTGAGATGGTCCGCGAGGCCCTCGCCCAACTTCTCGACTACGCGCTGGACTGCCCGCACCCAATATCGCGCCTCACGGCACTCTTCCCCGCATGCCCCGCCGACGACAGCGTCGAACTCCTTCACCGGTACGGCATCGACTGCGTACACGAAGGCGAGCCCGGCATCTTTCACCGCGAGCCCGCACCGGATTCGCAACGGGAACACATGATGCTGGTCTGGGCAGCTTCCGCCGCCCCCGCTTCCTAGGGGATGGATTCGGCGTGCGGGCGGGGGCGTTCCTCCTCGGTACCGGGTTGGTCGGTGTCGGGCTTGCGGTGCAGGGCGCTGGGCCACCAGATCCGTCGGCCGATGTCCAGGTTGAGGGCGGTGACCAGGACGGAACGGACGATGAAGGTGTCGAGGAGGACGCCGAAGGCGACCACGAAGCCGAGCTCGGTGACGAACACCAGCGGCAGCGTGCCGAGGGCGGCGAAGGTTCCGGCCAGCACCGCGCCGGCCGAGGTGATGACGCCGCCGGTGGCGGACAGGCCGATGAGTGCGCCCCGCCGGGTGCCCCACCGTTTCGACTCCTCGTGGACCCGGGTCATCAGGAAGATGTTGTAGTCGACCCCGAGCGCGACCAGGAACACGAAGGCCCACAGCGGCAGCGACGGGTCGGCCCCGGCGAAGTGGAACAGGTGGTTGAACGTCAGCGAGCTGAGGCCGAGCGCGGCCGCGAACGACAGCACCACCGTGGCGACGAGCACCAGCGGCGCCAGCAGTGCGCGGAGCACCACGCCGAGGATGATGAAGACCACCACCAGCACGATCGGGATCACCAGGTTCCGGTCGTGCCGGGACGCTCGCTGGATGTCGAGGTTGACCGCGCTGCCACCGCCGACCTTGGCGTCCGCGTTCGGGATCGCGTGCACCTTGTCGCGCAGGTTGTCGACCGTGTTGTACGCCTTCTGGCTGTCGGCGGCGCTGGTCAGGGTCGCCTCGATGTACGAGTACCCGTCCTTGACCACCGGCTGCCTGGGTTCGGTGACCCCCTGCGCCCCGCTGACGGCGGAATACAGCTGGTCGGCCGCGCCGGCCGTCCCGATCACCTGGATCGGGTTGCCGGCGCCGACCGGTACGTGGTGGTCGGCCAGTACCTGCTCGCCGATCACGGCCTCCGGCTTGGTACGGAAGCCGTCCTTGTTCTGGAGGCCGCTGGCCTTGAGCCCGAGCAGCCCGAGTGCCATCACGCCCAGGACGACGCAGGTCACCAACCACACCAGCCGCGGCCGGGGCAGCATCGCGCGGCCGATCCGTGCCCACAGGCCGCGCTCGCTCGGCTCCGCCGTGTCGAACTGCGGCTTGAGCGGCCAGAACAGCCACCGCCCGAAGATCACCAGCAGCGCCGGCAGCAGCGACAGCATGGCCAGCAGCCCGATGCCGATGCCGATGGCCATCACCGGACCGAGGCTCTTGGTGGAGTTGAGCTCGGCCACCAGCAGGCAGAGCAGGCTGAGGATGACGGTGGTGCCGCTGGCGGCGATCGCCGGCCCGGCCCGGTGCAGGGCGACCGCCATCGCCTCGTGCCGGTCCTCGTGCCGGTGCAGCTCCTCGCGGTATCTGGCGATGAGCAGCAGCGCGTAGTCGGTGCCGGCGCCGAAGACGAGCACGGTGAGGATGAACGCGCTCTGGCCGTTGACGGTCAGGCCGGCGTGCCTGGCGAGCAGGTAGATGACGGCCTGGGCGGCGATGAGCGCGATGAACACGCACAGCAGCGGCAGGAACCACAGCACCGGGCTGCGGTAGGTGACCAGCAGGATCGCGATGACGATCGCGGCGGTGATGTAGAGCAGCGTGGAGTCGAAGCCCTGGAACACGTTGTTGAAGTCGGCGGCGTACCCGGACGGCCCGGTCACGTGGACGGTCATGCCGTCGTTGCCGGACTTCGCGTCGGCCCGGATCTTCTTGACCGCGGGGGCGAGATCGTTCCAGCCGTTCTTGCCGACCTTGATCGGCACGATCGTCTGCAGCACGGCGGGATGGCCCTGCGGTGGCACCTGGATGATCTGGTCGTCCAGTACCCCCTTGACGCCGGCGAACTTCTTCACGTCGGCGCGGGCCTTGGCCTGGTCGGCGGCTGTCACGTCGCCGCTGCCCCGGTCGTACACCACCACGGCGGGGAACGTCTCGCTCGGGGTGAACTTCTTGGCCAGGTCGACGACCTTGGTGGACTCGGCGTTGTTCGGCAGCCACGAGGACGAGTCGTTCTTCTGCGCGCTGTTGAGCTTGCCCGCGAGCGAGCCGGCCACCGCGAAGGCGATGATCCAGAAGGCGAGGACGGCCCACTTGGTGCGCCGTCCGGACGGGATGCTGACCAGCCTGCCGCCGTTGCTCATGAGTACCCCGCATCCGCGAATTCGGTCTCTATGGTTAAGATCGCCCACTCCGGAAGCGCATTCAACTGTTGATTGACCGCAAACAAGCAAAACGCACGCCATCCCGCGGGCGCACAATGACGGGCATGCCTGACTACCCGGCGCCGATCGCGCCCACCAACCACCTCGAGCCGTGCCCGCGCCGGGTCCGCGGGTACCTCGGCGGCCGGCCCGTCTTCGACACCACCCGGGCGGTCTACGTGTGGGAGTGGCCGGCCTACCCGCAGTACTACATCCCGCGCGCCGACATCGACCCTGCCGTGCTGGTGGACGAGGAGCACCCGCAGAAGCTGAGTCGCGGCACGGCGGCGCGGTACGGGCTGAGCACCGGCGACGTGTCGCGGTCGGGGGCGCTCCGGGTGTACGGCGACGACGCGCTCGAGGGCCTCGCCGGCATGGCCCGCTTCGAGTGGGACGCCCTCGACGCCTGGTACGAGGAGGACGAGCAGATCTTCGTCCACCCCCGCAACCCGTACTCCCGCGTCGACGCGATCCGCTCGACCCGCCGGATACGCGTCGAGCTGGACGGCACGGTCCTCGCCGAGTCCGCCTCGCCGGTCATGGTCTTCGAGACCGGCCTGCCCACCCGCTACTACGTCAACCGCACCGACGTCGACTTCACCCGGCTGCGCCCGACCGACACCGCCACCGCCTGCCCCTACAAGGGCCGGACCAGCGGGTACTGGTCCGCGGTCATCGGCGACACGGTGCACTCCGACATCGCCTGGACCTACGACTTCCCGACCGCCCCGCTGCTCCCCATCGCCGGCCTGATCGCCTTCTACAACGAGAAGGTCGACACCCACCTGGACGGCGAACTGCTCCCGCGCCCGACCACTCAGTGGTCGTAGGTGTCGCGCGGGGTCGTCGCGAACCTTGGACAAGCCGTCAGGCGAGGAGGCGCGCCATGCCCGACCACGAACCCGCCACGCACTGGCGGAACCGGGGGATCAGCCGGCGGACCGTGCTCGGCGCCGCCGGCGTGGCCGGCCTCGCCGCGCTGGTACCCGGCCCCGCGTACGCCGACCCCGCCACCAGGGCCACCCCGGAACCGCCCGCCGAGCTGGACCGGCTGATCGGCCGCGACCCGTACCGCCGGCTGCGGCACGGCAGCCCCGCCGAGGCCGGGCTGCTGGCCGACCAGCTCGACCACCTGGTCACCGACCTGACCGCGTACCTCGGCCCGTCCCCGGTCCACCCGCTGTTCCCCGGCGCTGTCGTCCTCACCGCCCGCGACGGCGTGATCGCCCTCGAGCGGGCGATGGGCGACGCGCTGCGGTACTCCGCCTTCGACTACGCGACCGGCGTGGCCACCGAACTGCCGCCCGACCAGCGGCTCGCCATGCGTACCGACACCCGCTTCGACCTGGCCTCGCTGTCGAAGCTGTTCACCTCGACGGTCGCGGTGCAGGCCATCGAGCGCGGCAGGCTGGACCTGACCGCGCCGGTCGTCCGCTACCTGCCGGCGTTCGGGGCCAACGGCAAGGACGCCATCACCATCCGCAACCTGCTC
>JBJMIH010000022.1:0-13118 GCA_045806985.1 Mycobacteriales bacterium
CGGGCCCGCACGAAGTCCAGCGCGTTCTGGCCGTCCAGGTGCAGCGGGCCCTGCGGGAAGGTCTTGTGGGTACGGCCGTCGGTGAACGTGCGCGGGTTGACGATGTCGACCCCGCCGACCGCGTCGGTCATTCCCTGGAAGCCGGAGAAGTCCACCTCGGCGAAGTGGTCGATGTGCACGCCGGTGAACTGCTCCACCGTCTGGATCAGCAGCGACGGGCCGCCGAACGCGAACGCCGCGTTGATCTTGTTGCGGTTGTGGCCGGGGATCGGCACCCACGAGTCGCGCGGGATCGAGACGGCCCACGCCTTCTTGTGGTCGGCCGCCAGGTGCATGACCATGATCGTGTCGGTACGCGCCGGGCCGGCGGTCTTGGTGTTGCCGTCGCTCTCCGCGCCGGTGGTCGGGCCCGCGCGGGTGTCGGAGCCGACGACCAGGTAGTTCTCGCCGGGACCGTTCGCCGGCGGGCTGGTCACGCCGGTGAAGACGCCGCTGATCCGGTGGATCTTGCTGAGCTTGCCGTTGAGCTGGTACAGCCAGATGCCGACGGTGCCGGTGAACAGGATGACGATGACCAGCGCGACCAGGCCGGCGATCTTCCACGGCGACCGCCGCCGGCGCCCCGGCATCGCGGGCGGCCGCGGGCCGCCGGGCCCCTGCGGCGGCTGACCCGGCGCCCCGAGGTAGTCGGGTGGGGCGGGGTACGGGGCGTGCGCGCTCACGCGCCGGCCCGGCATGACGGCGGTCTCGTCGCGGTCGTACGGCGGCTCGGTCACGGCTCTCGTCCTCCTCGGATTCTCCTCTGGGGACGCGACCACCCGGAGTTCCGTTCCGTCTGTCGCCCACTACACAGTGTTCTTACAGTTCGGGCTACTTGAGCAGACGGGACAGCCTCCGGTCGGCGAGGAGCTTCCCCCCGGTCTGGCAGGTCGGGCAGTACTGGAAGGCCCGATCCGCGAAAGACACTTCCGCCACCGTATCGCCACAGACCGGACACGGCAGGCCGGCACGCGCATGAACCCGCAGGCCGGACCTCTTCTCGGCCTTGAGAGTCGCCGCCTGCTGGCCGACCGAACGCTCCACCGCGTCGGTCAGCACGCCGTGGATGGCCTCGGCGAGCCGCTCGATCTCGTCCGGCTTCAGGTTCGCGACCAGCGCGAACGGCGACAGCCGGGCGGTGTGCATGATCTCGTCGGAGTACGCGTTGCCGATGCCGGCGATCACGCTCTGGTCGGTGAGGAAGCCCTTCAGCCGGGTCCGGTGCGCCGCCGCCAGCTCGGCCAGGCCGGACGCGTCCAGGCTCAGCGCGTCCGGGCCGAGCTTGCCGATGCCCGGCACCTCGGCCGGGTCGCGGACCACGTACACGGCCAGCCGCTTCTGCGTGCCCTGCTCGGTCACGTCGAAACCGGAGCCGTCGTCGAGGTGCAGGCGTAACGCGAGCGGACTCCGGCCCGGCTTGGGCGGCGCCGGCGACAGCTTCTCCCGCCACTGCAACCAGCCGGCCCTGGCCAGGTGGATCACCAGGTGCAGTCCGTCGACGTCGAGGTCGAGGAATTTCCCGTGCCGCCCGGTCCCGGTCAGGGTCAGGCCCTGCAGCGACTGCGGCGGCGGGTCGTAGGTCTTGAGGACGTTCACCGCGGCCACGTCGACCCTGGCCACGGCATGGTCGACGGCCCGCTCGGCGAGGAACCGGGCGAGCGCCTCGACCTCGGGCAGCTCCGGCATGAACCCAGCGTAAGGCTCATGCGCCAGATCGCGGTGAACAAGAAAGGAGGGGAGAACGTCAGACCAAGTGGGAACAATGCTGCTATGTCCGTCGCCACCAACCACCGCATCGCCGGTGTCCGCCTGCGCGTACTGGCCCTGGCCATCGCGCCGGTGCTGGCCGGCTCGGGGGCGGCGGCCGCGATCGGCCCGGTGTCCTGGTGGCGGCTGGCGTTCGCGCTGGTGGTGGCGGTGAGCGTCCAGCTCGGGGCGCACGCGCCGCGGCCGTACTCGCTGGTGGCGTTCGGGGTGACCGGCGCGGCCGGACTGGTGCTGGCGGCGGCGACGACCTGGTGGCTGGTGCCGCTCGGGGCGGCCGGCGTGCTCGCGGCATGGACGTACCACCACGGTCCGTGGCCGTACGGCGGGAAGGCCCTCGGCGAGGTGGCGCTGCTGGTGTTCTCCGGGTTCGTGGCGACCGCCGGCACCGCCTACGTCGGGGCCGGCCGGCTGACCAGGCTCGCCGAGGGGGTCTCGCTGCCGGTCGGGCTGATGGCGGTGGCCGCGCTGATCGCCAAGAACCTCCGGGACCTGCCGATCGACGCCGCCGCCGGCCGGCGGACCCTCGCGGTGGCGCTGGGCGACGCGCTCAACCGCACCTTCTACCTGGGGTGCGTGCTCGCGGTGGGGCTGGCCACCGCCGCGGTGTCGATCTCCCGACCTGGCGCGATGCTGGGGCTGGCCTCCGGGCCGCTGCTGCTCGCGCCGATCCGGTCGGTGGTGACCGGCCAGTCCGGGATGGCGCTGTCCCGGGTCGTCACCGGGACCACCCAGGCGGCCGTGCTGTACGCGGCCCTGCTCGGGCTGGGCCTCGCGCTCTGACCTCGAATCGCTCGTCAGGGGCGTACCAGGGGCGGAACCGGGGAAAGTAATCCGGTGTCCACCTTCAGGCACAATGAGCCAGAGCGATGCGTGAGAGGGGATGTCGTGGAGTCCTACGCCGAGGGCCAGGGCCATGGTGAGCCGTTGGCGCCTCCCGGCTGGTATCCGGACCCGGCCGGTGGGCCGAACAACTGCTGGTGGGACGGGTACCGGTGGACCGACTACTACGCCCCGCCCGGGGTGTGGGAAGCGCCTGCCGAGTTCGCGGAGACCACAAACATCCCGGTTGAGTCGGACACCGAGGACAAATCCGGCGTCAACACCGTAGCCGCCGAGGAGCCGGTGGAGCAAGATCCCATCCCCGCCGAGGCGGGCGCCGAGCGCGTCCCCGAACCGGCCCAGCAGCGGGAAGCCACCGAGTTCGAGGAACCGACCCAGCTGCTGGAGATGCCGCCCGAGTTCGCCGACGACGAGCCCGAGCCGGCCCCCGGGCCGGTCACCGGGCAGGAGGCGGAGGCTCCGGCCGAGGACGGGGAAGCCGCCCAGGACGTGGTCGACGAGCCGGTCGCCGAGCAGCCGGTCGCGGAGCAGCCGGTCGCGGAGGCCGCGGAAGCGGAAGCGGAGCCGGCGACGCCCCAGGAACCGGTGGCGGAGCAGCCGATGATCGACCCGGCCGCCACCGAGCCGGCCGCTGCCGAGATGGAGCAGCCGGCGGCCGAGGGCCCGCCGGAGGAGCCGGCGGCCGCCGCTGGCGGGGCCGAGAACTACCCCTTCTCGCTCTGGGGGCAGAACGCCCAGGAACAGCAGCCGCAGCAGCCGGTGTGGGGCGAGGCGCCGAACAGCCCGGTGTTCGATCTCCAGCCGTGGCAGAAGGAGGCCATCGCCCGCGAGCAGGAGCGGCAGCAGGAACACGAGGCCGAGCAGCACGGCAGCGGCGGCTGGGGTGACCCGCCGTGGCGGCAGGGGTCGGTGACCGTGCCGGCGCCGAGCAGGCCCGCGACGCCGGACGAGTCGACCACCGACACCAGCCCGTGGGGCAGCGGTTCCCCGCCGGCGGCCCCGTGGGCGTCCGGCTCTCCGCAGCAGGGGTACACCGCCACCGGCCCGGCACTCGGCCAGCCCGGGCAGGTCGAGCAGCCGTGGAGCGGGCCGCCGGCACCCGGCCAGGCACCCGGCCAGGCTCCCGGCCAGGCTCCGGGCCAGGCTCCGGGCCAGGCTCCGGGCCAGGCTCCGGGCCAGGCTCCGGGCCAGCCGCCGAACGACTTCTCGTCCTTCTGGGGTGGTGAGTTGCCGCCGCCGCAGCCGGCGTGGCAGTCGCCGGGCAGCGCCCCCAAGAAAAAGAAGAAGCGCTGGGGCAAGCGCCGGGACGAGGCCGCCGAGCAGCCGCTCTGGGCCACCCCGCCGCAGCAGCAGGCGGACGCGGCGTGGGGTCAGTGGGGTTCGCCCCCGGCCGGGCCGCCGCAGGCCGCGCCCACCCAGATGCCCCCTCCGCCGCAGCCGGCCCCGTGGGGTACCGGCGAGCCGCCGGCGGCGGCTCCCAGGCCCGAGGAGCCGGCAGCCACCTACCAGGCGCCCGCCCCCGAACAGCTGGCGCCGTGGCAGCAGCAGCCGGCCGAGCCGCCGCAGCCACAGCAGTACGCGGAGCCGCAGCAGTACCCCGAGGCCCCGCCGGCCGAGCCCGCCCAGCCGGAACCGCAGCAGCCGGCCCTCCCGGCGGCCTGGGGAGTGCCGCCGGAGCAGGTGCCCGAGCCGCCGGCGCCGGTGTGGGGCACACCGCCGCCCGCCGCCGATCCGCCGCAGGGCACGGGCTGGCCGGTGCCGCTGGACAACCCCCGGGAGGCGCCGCTCGCGCCCGCCCAGCCGGAGTCGCCGGAACAGCCCGGCTGGCCCTCGACACCGCAGCAGCCGGCGGTGTCGACCCCGCAGGATTCCCCGGTCCCGCCGGCTCCGCAGGTTCCGCAGGGCCTGCCCCAGCAGCTGCCGCCGTACGAGCCGCCCCAGCAGTACGAGCAGCCGCAGCAGTTCGACCAGCCGCAGCAGTTCGACCAGCCGCAGCGGTACCCGCAGCCACCGCAGCCCGGGCAGATGTACCCGCCGCAGCCGCCGGCCGCGCTGACCGGCCCGGCGACCGCGCCGGCGCCGCCCGGACAGCAGGCGCCGCCGGTCGCGTTCGGGCCACCGCCGACCGCGGCCGACCTGACGTCCGACCGGCTGCTGCCGGGCCGCAAGAGCGCGCCGAGCAAGGGCTGGCGGCGGACCGTGTACCGGACCACCGGCGGCCGGGTCGACCCCGGCGAGTCCAAGGCGGAGCAGCGCCGGCAGGTGCTGGTCGCGCGGGCCCGTACGCCCGTGGGCGGCGGCCACAAGCGGGTCGCGGTGATGAGCCTGAAGGGTGGCGTCGGCAAGACGACCACCTCGGTGGGCCTGGGCGCGACGCTCGCGTCGCTGCGTGGCGACCGGATCATCGCGGTCGACGCCAACCCGGACCGCGGCACGCTGTCGGACAAGGTGTCGCTGGAGACCCCGTCCACCGTGCGCGACCTGCTGGCCCAGCGGGAGCGCATAGGCCGGTACGCCGACGTGCGCAACTTCACCTCGCAGGCGCCGAGCCGGCTGGAGATCCTGGCCTCCGACCGGGACCCGGCCGTGTCGGAGGCGTTCAGCGAGGAGGACTACCGGCACGTCGCGGCCGTCCTGGAGCGCTTCTACTCGGTGTGCCTCACCGACTGCGGCACCGGCCTGCTGCACTCCGCGATGCGCGGCGTGCTCGACCTGGCCGACCAGATCGTGCTGGTCAGCACGCCCACCGTGGACGGCGCCCGGTCGGCGTCGGCGACGCTGGACTGGCTGGACGCGCACGGCCACCAGGACCTGGTACGGGACGCCGTGGTGGTGCTGGCCGCGGTGCGGCCCAAGGCCGGCGCGATCGACATCGACCAGTTGCAGGCGCACTTCCAGGCCCGGACCCGCGCGGTGGTGCGGGTGCCGTACGACGATCACCTGGCCGAGGGCGCCGAGGTGGAGCTGGAGCACCTGCGGCCGGCGACCCGGGACGCGTTCCTCCAGCTCGCCGCGCTGATCGGGGACGGCTTCTCGCGGCCGGCCCGCAAGTCCGCCCAGGCCGAGGAGGCCGGGCAGGCGGCAGGGGACGGCTGACGCTCAGGCCGTGTCGAAGTGGGATTGCCGGACCCCCTACGGTAAGGGGGTCCGGACCCGTTCGACCCCTACAGGAGTGACGGAGTGGCTACGCGTCGCAAGGTGGCCAGGTTGCTGCTGCCCTTGCTGCTGCTGCTCATCGTCGGCGGGCTGATGGGCGCCGACCGGCTGATGCGACCGGTGATCCACATCAAGGGCCTGGACGACGGCGCCTGGCTGAGCGCCCACGAGCTGGACACGCTGATCGTGACCGTGTACGCGGACCAGACCGGCCTCGGCCAGGTGTCGGTGACCGTGGACGACAAGCCGATCCGCAGCGTGGGCGCCGGCGGCAACAGCCACATCATCCACCTGCCGCCCACCCTCTCCGACGCCCACCACGTACTCCGGGTGACCGTTCCCGGCCTGCTCGGGCCGCTGCGGCGCAGCCGGGGCTTCACCGTCCGCCGGAGCGCGCCCACGCTGGAGGTCGACCAGGCCAAGGTGACGTCGCTGCGCGCGCCGCTGGTGGTCACCGGCACCACCGACCCGGCGGCACGGATCAGCGCGCCCGGCGCCACCGTGACCCGTAAGGGCGACAGGTTCACCCTCCAGCTCGGTACCCCGCCGCCGAGCGGGAAGATCACGATCCACGCCGTGGACAAGGCCGGCAACCACACCGACACCGACGTGCAGATCACCTACGTGTACCCCGGTACGCGGGCGGTGTGGCTGGCCAACCAGTCGTTCACCTCGACCACCGCGATGACCAACGCGCTGTCGCTGGCCAAGGCCAAGAAGATCGACTCGGTCGTGCTGGACGTCAAGCCGGAGAACGGCCAGCTCTCCTACAACTCCAAGGTGCCGTTCGCGCAGCAGGTCAACGCGCTGCCGAACAAGCCCGTCTACGACCCGGCACAGACGCTCACCCAGCTGCACAACGCCGGTCTCCGGGTGATCGGCCGGGTGTACTGCTACGCGGACCAGCAGATCGCCACCGACGCCACCCACAACCACAACCACCTGGACCGGCTGGTCACTACCCCCGGCGGCACCGTCCCGTACACCGACGGTGCCGGGCAGGTCTCCGGCAACTACGTGAACCTCGCGAATCCCGAGATCACCGGCTACCTGACCGCGCTCGGCGTCGAGGCCGCCCAGCTGGGCTTCGACGAGGTGCTGTACGACGACTGCCGCAAGCCCGACGCCACCCTCGACAAGATGAACTACGCGGGCCTCAAGTCGCCGGCGATCGACCAGACCATCGCGGACTTCCTCGACGCCGCCCGCGCCAAGATCCGGGAACAGCACGCCTGGGTGGGCGCGACCCTCGACCGGCAGGCCGCCAGCAACGCCTCCACCGTCGGCCAGACCATCCCCTCGCTCACCAACGCGGTCGACTACCTGGTGCCCAAGCTGTACCCGAGCCAGTTCAAACCCGGCGAGTTCGGCGTCGAGGACCCCAAGAACAAGCCGTACGACGCGGTCAGGCAGGCCACCACGTCGGTGGTCACCTACGCGGGCGACGACATCCCGATCGTCCCGGCCCTCCAGGACTTCACGCCGGGCGGCGGCACCAACCCCTACGGCACCACCACCTACGGCTCCACCCAGCTGGGCCAGGAGTTCCGCGCCCTGCATGACCAGCACGTCCGCCGGTTCCTGCTGTGGGGTCCGTCGACCGGAAAATACGACACGACGGCGATCCCCGCGCAGTAGAGTTCTCGACTTGTGCGTGTCTACTGGGAGGTCGCCAGGAGCACGTACCGGCGGTACTCGACCTACCGGCTCGCCATGGCGGCCGGACTCTTCACCAACATCGTGTTCGGGTTCCTGCGGGCATACGTCCTGCTGGCGCTCTGGCGCACCCGGCCGCACCTGGGCGGGTACACCTCCCATCAGGCGGTGCTGTTCACCTTCATCACGCAGGGCCTGCTCGCGCCGATCGCCGTCTTCGGCCAGGGCCTCGCCCTGTCCGACCGGATCCGCACCGGCGACGTGGCCATCGACCTGTTCCGGCCGATGGACTTCCAGGGCTACTGGCTGGCCGGCGACCTGGGCAGGGCCGCGGTGGAGCTGCTCGGCCGCGCGGTGGTGCCGATCGCGGTCGGCGCGCTGGCGTTCTCGCTGAGCCTGTCCACCTCACCGCTGCGCTGGCTGGTGTTCCTCACCTCGGTGCTGCTGGCGGTGCTGGTCAGCTTCGGGGTCCGGTACCTGGTCGCGCTCACTGGATTCTTCCTGCTGGACGCCAGAGGCCCGCAGGTGCTCACGCTGATGATCGGCTCGTTCTTCTCCGGCATGTACCTGCCGCTGGTGATCTTCCCCGGCTGGCTGGGCACGCTGGCGCGGCTGCTGCCGTGGGCCGCCATCCTCCAGGTACCCGCCGACCTGCTGATGGGCACCGAGCACCCGGCCGCGCTGGGCTTCCAGGCAGGCTGGGCGGTGGTGCTGCTCGCCGCCGGCCGGCTGGCCACCCGGGCCGTCCGCCACCGGGTGGTGGCGCAGGGTGGGTAGCGTCACCGGCGCCGTCCGGGCGTACCTGCTGCTGGTCTGGATGTGGTCGCGGGCGGCCTGGCAGTACCGCGCCTCGCTGCTCATCCTCACGGTCACCCAGGTCGCCGCCAACGGGCTGGACTTCGCCACGATCTGGATCCTGTTCGCGCACACGCCGGTGCTCGGCGGCTTCTCGCTGTCGCAGGTCATGTTCCTGTACGGCACCGCCGCCACCTCGTTCGCCGTGACCGACATGTTCGTCGGCAACACGGAGCGGCTCGGCCGGCACGTCCGCGAGGGCACCTTCGACGTGATGCTGATCCGGCCGGTGTCCGCCCTGGCCCAGCTCGCCGCCGACGACTTCTCGCCGCGCCGGCTCGGCCGGGTGGTGCCGTCCGGCGCGGCGCTGGTGGTCGCGCTGGCCACCGTCCCCGTGCACTGGACCGTCCTGCGTGGACTGATGGTGGCGATGATGGTGGTCTGCGGCGCGCTGATCTTCGGCGCGGTGTTCGTGGCCGGCGCGGCGTTCCAGTTCGTGGCCGGCGACGCGGCCGAGGTGATGAACGCGTTCACCTACGGCGGGCAGACGGCGATGCAGTACCCGCTGTCGGTGTACGGCCGGGACGTGATGCGCCTGCTGACCTACGGGGTGCCGCTCGCCTTCGTCAACTGGCAGCCGGCCCTGTACGTGCTCGACCGGCCCGACCCGCTGGGGCTGCCGCTCGCGTTCCGGTTCGCCACGCCGGTGGTGACGGCCGTGCTCTGCCTGCTGGCCGGCCTGGTGTGGCGTACCGGCGTGCACCACTACCGATCGACGGGGAGCTGATGATCGACCTGACCGACGTCTCGAAGACGTTCACGATCCGGCGGCGGGCCGGCCGGTGGCGACGCGAACGCCGTACGGTGCACGCCGTCGACGGGCTGACGTTCCACGTGGAACCGGGCCAGATCGTCGGCTACCTGGGGCCCAACGGCGCCGGCAAGTCCACCACGGTGAAGATGCTGACCGGGATCCTGGCCCCGAGCGGCGGGCGGATCCGGGTGGCCGGGCTGGAACCGACCCGGCAGCGGGTGGCGCTGGCCCGGCGGATCGGCGTGGTGTTCGGGCAGCGGACCACGCTGTGGTGGGACCTGCCGCTGCGGGACAGCTTCACGATGGTGCGACACCTGTACCGGGTGGACGCGGCGCGCTGGCGGGCCAACCTGGACCGGTACGTCGAGCTGCTCGACCTCGCCGACCTGCTGGACGTCCCGGTACGGCAGCTGTCGTTGGGCCAGCGGATGCGCGGCGACCTCACCGCGGCGCTGCTGCACGACCCGGAGATCCTGTACCTGGACGAGCCCACCATCGGGCTGGACGTGGTCAGCAAGGCGGCCGTCCGGTCGTTCCTCGCCGCGCTGAACGCCGACCGGGGCACCACGATCCTGCTCACCACGCACGACCTGGACGACGTGGAACGGCTGTGCCGGCGGATCATGGTCATCGACCACGGCACGCTCGCCTACGACGGCGACCTGGCCGGCCTGCGCGGGCTGGCCGTCGCCGACCGGACGCTGGTGGTGGACCTGACCGAGCCGGCCGACCCGATCGCGGTACCCGGCGCCACCGTCACCGCCGTCGAGGGCCCGCGCCAGCACCTCGCGCTGCCCGCCGACACCAACGCCGCCGCCGTCATCGCGGCCATCGCCGCCGGCTACCCGGTCGCCGACATCGCCCTCCGCGAACCCGACATCGAAGACGTCGTCCGCCTCCTCTACACCCACGGGTACACCGGCCGTCAGGTAAGCACGTGAGCTGAGACCTCGCGGCCGGCCGTAAATGCGTCGCCGGCGCCGGCACCCCGATGGCATCGTGAGTCCTGGTCGCGCATCCACTCGGGATGCCGGGACAATCGGGGGACACGATGCGGGCGGCGAGGCGCTGGACGCAGTGGGACCTGTTCGACCGGGGCCGCCGTCCGCCAGGTGGTCAGCTGGTCTAGACCGGATTGCCGGCCGTGGGTGAGGATGCGGGTATGACTTCTGCCGTGGCCGCGATCGATGTGGGCGGGACCCTGCTCAAGGGTGGGCACGTGGATCCGGAGGGCAACCTCACCCACTCGGTACGGGCTCCGACCGGTCGGGAGGCGGGGCCGGACGCGGCCGTCGCCGCGATCCTCGACTTCGCCGCCGAGCTGGTGGCGGCCGGGCCGGTGACGGCGGTCGGGGTGGCGGTGCCGGGGGTGGTCGACGAGGTCACCGGTACGGCGGTGTTCTCGGCCAACATCGGGTGGCGGGACGTGCCGTTCCGGCGGCTGCTCGCCGAGCGCACCGGGCTGCCGGTGTGGTTCGGCCAGGACGTGCGGGCCGGGGCGCTGGCCGAGGGCCGGTCCGGGGCCGGCGAGGGCGCGACGGACTTCCTGTTCATGCCGATCGGCACCGGCATCGGCGGCGCGATGGTGCTGGGCGGGGTGGCGTACCCGGGCGCGGCCGGGCTGGCCGGCGAGATCGGGCACATCGTGGTCCGGCCCGGCGGGCGGCCGTGCGGCTGCGGGCACGCGGGCTGCCTGGAGACCTACGCGTCGGCGGCCGCGGTGTCGGCCCGGTACGCCGAGCTGAGCGGCGAACGGGTCGGCGCCGAGGAGGTCGTCGCCAGGGCGGTGACCGGCGAGGCGAACGCCGAGGCCGTGTGGACGGGCGCGATCGAGGCGCTCGCCGACGGCCTGCACACCTACGTCACGCTCCTCAACCCGGCGCTGGTGGTGATCGGTGGCGGCCTGGCGCTGGCCGGCGACGCGCTGTTCGCGCCGCTGGCGGCCGCGCTCGCCGCCCGGCTCACCTTCCAGCGGGCGCCGCGGCTGGCGCCCGCACTGCTC
Organism: Mycobacteriales bacterium; assembly: GCA_045806985.1. Classification (GTDB taxonomy): domain Bacteria; phylum Actinomycetota; class Actinomycetes; order Mycobacteriales; family JBJMIH01; genus JBJMIH01. The sequence goes on from JBJMIH010000022.1 coordinate 11,070, forward strand.
GGCGACCGGGCGGGCTGCCTGGGCGCGGGCCTGGCAGCGTGGACACTCGTGAAGGGAACGCGATGACGGTACTGGGGAACGCGCGGGTGGTGACGCCCGACGCGGTGGTCGAGGGCTGGCTGCGGATCGACGGCGACCGGATCGCCGAGGTCGGCGCCGGCACGCCGCCACCGGCGGGCGACGAGGTCGTGAACGCGGGCGGGGCGTACCTGCTGCCGGGATTCATCGACCTGCACACGCACGGCGGCGGCGGCGCGTCGATGACGTCGGGCGACCGCGACGACATCCTCGCCGCGCTCGCCTACCACCGCACCCAGGGCACCACGCGCAGCATGGTGAGCACGGTGACCGCGCCGGTGGAGACGCTGGAGCGCGCCTGCCGCACGGTCGCCGAACTGGTCGCCGATCCCGGCCACGGGTTCCAGGTCGCCGGCACCCACCTGGAGGGGCCGTTCCTGTCGGAGGCCCGGTGCGGGGCGCAGTCCCCGGAACACCTGCTGCCGCCCGACCCGGCCGTGCTGGACCGGCTGGTCGCGGCCGGCGACGGCACCGTACGCATGGTGACCATCGCCCCGGAACTGCCCGGCGGGGTGGAGCTGGTGAAGCAGGCGGTGGCGGCCGGGCTGGTGGCGGCGGTGGGGCACACCGACGCCACGTACGACCAGGCGGCGGCCGGCATCGAGGCCGGGGCCACGGTGGCGACGCACCTGTTCAACGGGATGCGGCCGCTGCACCACCGGGAGCCGGGACCGGTGGGGGCCGCGCTGTCCCACCCGGAGGTGGTGTGCGAGGTCGTCAACGACGGCGTGCACCTGCACGGCGCGGTCGTCAAGACGGTGTTCGCGGCGGCGGGGAGCGAGCGGGTGGCGCTGATCACCGACGCGATGCAGGCCGCGGGGTACGCGGACGGCCTGTATCCGCTGGGCCCGCAGCAGGTGGAGGTCACGGACGGGGTGGCGCGGCTGGTGTCGAACGGGGCGATCGCCGGCTCCACGCTGTCGATGGGCGGCGCGGTGCGCCGGGCCGCCGGCGTGCTCGGGCTGCCGCTGGTGGCGGTGGCGCGGGCCGCGGCGACCGTGCCGGCGCGGGTCCTCGGCCTGGCCGGGAAGACGGGCGCGCTGGTACCGGGGGCCGCGGCGGACGTGGTGGCGCTGGACGAGGACTACGCCGTGCGCGCGGTGATGGTCGCGGGCCGTTGGGTACACGGCGCGGTCTGATCACGGTTCACGTATCCCTACGCACCCGCACGCACTCTGTCCGATAGCGCCCTCACGATGTGTGCTTGGTACGTACCGCTCAGTCAAAAGCTGAGCCGGTACTCCAGCAGGCATACCGACCCAGGGACGGTGCGCCATGTACGTGCACGAGGCCGTGACAGCGGCAGAGACCGAACCGGAGCTGTACCGCTTGTTCACCTTCGCCGTTCTCGCCGACCACCGTTCGTACCACTATCCGGACCTCGGCTGGACCGTGTGCTCCTGCGGCAAGCCGCGCGACGACTGCCGGGTCACCCAGCTCGCGCGCCGGCTCGGCGTGATCGGTCCTGACGGGTGAGTGGGACCCCCCCACTCGACCGCGACGGGGTGAGCGGCGCCTCCGGGTCCCGGCGCCAGGCCCCCGACGCGGTCGCGGCGGCGGCGGGGCGGATGAGGGGAGGGAGAAGTCGGCGACGCTCCCCTCCTCGGTTGCCCCCCGGCAGACCGGGTCACGTCCCGCCGTCGCCTGCCACACGTCCCGGTCGGGAACTTCTCCGGCCTCGAGCCCGACCGTGGTCACGACGAAGACCCCGCCCGCCAGGCGGGGCCTTCGTGGCATCCCGCCTCGCCTGACGTCTTTGGCACGCAAGCCCGACGACAACGCCGGCAGCCGGAAGCGCAGGTTTCGGCTGCCAAGGCGGAGCGGTGCGCCGCGTGCGTTCTTTGGCACGCAAGCCCGACGACAAGGCCGGCAGCCGGAAGCTGCCGGTCACCTGACCGGATCCAGGTTTCGGCTGCCAAGGCGGAGGCTCGCGCCGCGTGCGTTCTTGGCACGCAAGCGATCCGACAACGC
>JBJMIH010000023.1:0-9435 GCA_045806985.1 Mycobacteriales bacterium
CGGGTCGGTGTAGGTGGCCTTCACCAGGCCCCAGCTGGCGGCGTCCACCGGCTGCCAGTAGCACCAGGCGGTCGGGTGCAGGTACCGCAGGTCGGCGCTGAGGTTGTAGGCCAGGTACAGCCCGTGGGCGTAGCCCTCGCCGTACTCGCTCTGCCACAGCGTCTTCCCGGCCCCGTGCACCGCCGCGTACAGCCCGCGCCGGGCGGCGCCGGTGTCGCTGGTCTGGTACCCGTGCACGTTGACCCTGCCGACCCGGCTCCGGGTGGCGGCGGCGAACCCGGTCCAGGTCGCGGTCGCCGCGTCGTAGCTGTTCTCGTCCGAGGCCGCCACCGCCACCCCGGTCAGGCCGCGCGCGTCCAGCTCGGTGCGCAGGTACCCGATCACCTGTTCCTGGATGCCGGGGCTGACGTGGCAGCCTTCCTGGGTGCCGTTCGCCTTCCACCACGACGCCGACGGCTCGTTGAACGGCTCCACCGAGGTCACCGGCACGCCCCAGGCGTCGCGGGCGCGGGCGGCGACGGTGGCCAGGTACACCGCGTGCTGCCGGTAGTTCCACGACTGGAGGTTGTCGCCGCCGTCGGCCGCGCCGGACGGGTTGGAGTTCAGGCACATCCACCACAGCGGCGAGCAGGAGAAGAACTCGACCAGGTTCACCCCCCGGTCCCGGGCCTTGCCGAGCATGGCGCGCTGGGTCGCGTCGGCCGCCCAGTTCCAGCTCGCCGAGCCGGGATCGGCGCTGTACCAGTCCAGCCAGTACCCCTCGGTCTGCCGGACCCGCCAGATGTTCGGCGAGGCCACCATCCGGGCCTGCTGGCCGCCGGCCGGCTGCCAGGTGCACGCGCCGACGTCGTACCGGGCCAGGTTGAGGCCGAGGCCGGGCAGGACGCGGCCGCCGTACGGCACGTCGCCGCGGGTGAAGAACAGGTCGGCGAGCGTGTCGTCGCCGCCGAACGCCCCGGCCCACCAGGACAGCGAGGCGCCCCAGCCTTCCCAGGCGCCGTAGTTGGTGGCCGGGTCGACCACGATGGCGTAGTCGGCGCGCGCCCGCCCCGTCCCGACGATCCCGGCGGCCGCCGTGCCCGCCGTCGCGGCCGCGGCCGCCTCCAGCACCTGCCGTCGCGTCAACGTTCTCATGGCGACACTGTAATCGGGGCGTTCCGGTATGTATCGTAACGATCAAGCGGGACCCAACGGACAAACCGGAAGGGAACGGGCCTTGGCCGAGCAGTCTCCGGACGCGACCGTGGTCATCATCGGGGCGGGGCCCGCCGGCCTGGTACTCGCCAACATCCTCCGCGCCGCCGGCATCGAGTGCCTGGTCCTGGAACGGCAGGGCCGCGACCACGTCGAGCGCCGCGCCCGCGCCGGCTTCCTGGCCGCCAACAGCGTCCGCATCCTCGCCGACCACGGCCTCGCGGCCGGGCTGCTGCGGAACGGGCAGCAGCACGACACCTGCCTGTTCCGCACCGGCGACACCGAGTTCGAGCTGAAGTACAGCGGGCTCGGCCGCGGCGAGATCCACACCGTCTACCCGCAGCAGAACCTGGTCACCGACCTGATCGCGGAGTACCTGGCCCGCGGCGGCGAGATCCGGTTCGGCACCGCCGTCACCGCCGTGGGCGGCGCCGGCACCGACCGGCCCTGGGTGGAGACCGTGGACGCGGACGGCACGCCCCGCCGGTGGGCGGCCCGGTACGTCGCCGGCTGCGACGGCCAGCACGGCGTCTCCCGGCAGGCGATCCCGCCCGGCGCGGCCCGCCGCTACCGCCGCGACCATGGCGCCTCCTGGCTCGCGATCCTGGTCGAGGCCGGGCCGAGCATGGCGGCGGTGGGGTACGCCGTCCACCCCGAGGGCTTCGCCGGCCACATGGCCCGCACCGCCACCGTCACCCGGTACTACCTCCAGTGCCCGCGCGGCGACGACCCGGCCGGCTGGTCGGACGACCGGATCTGGGAGCAGCTGCACCTGCGGCTGGCCGCCGACCGGTACCAGCCGCTGCGCCACGGCCCGGTCATCGAGCGCCAGATCGTGGACCTGTCCTCGCACGTCATGGAGCCGTTCCAGTACGGCAGCCTGTTCCTGGCCGGCGACGCGGCCAGCCTGATCAGCCCGTCCGCCGCCAAGGGCGCCAACCTCGCGATGATGGAGTCCGAGGTGCTGGCCAGGGCGCTGGCGGCGGCGTTGACCCGCGGCGATCCGGAGCCGCTCGCCCGGTACTCCGCCGACTGCCTGCCCCGGGTCTGGCGGGCGCAGGAGTTCTCGTACTGGATGGTCAACCTGCTGAACGCCCCCGCCGGCGACGGCGACGAGGCCACCTTCCTGCGCGCGCTGCAACGCGCCCGGCTGGAGGACCTGCGCCACTCACGCGCCGCGCAGGACCACTTCGCCGAGAACTACGTCGGAATCTGACCGGATCGGGGTGGCAATGGCACAGCAGCGGGCTGCGCGGGCACGGCTCGACGCGGCGGACCTCGCGCGTCTCGACGCGACCGTCGACTTCATCCGCACCCACGACACCGACCGGGTGCTGGCCGGCGCCGTGCCCGGGTTGGACGCGGGCGCGCGGGCGGCGGTCGCCGCGCACTGCCGGTTCGGGCACGCCGCGGTGCTGGTGTTCCCGTCCAGTGTGGACGGCCTGCGCGCGGAGCTGCGCGAGCGCGGCCTGCACACCGGGCCGCCCGGCCCGAGCGTGGTCGTCCGGGACCGGCTGAGCGCCCGGTACGGCCGGCCCCGGCACGGGCTCGAGGTGGCCATCCTCCGCGCGCCGGTGACCGGCCGCGATGGCGCAGCGTGCGAGGTGGAGGTCTTCGCGGTCGCCGCGCCGCCCGGCAGCGGGCTGGCGGCGCTGGCCGCCGCCGAGCGGGCCGGCGACCACGAGGCGCACGTCGCGCTGGCGGTGCCGGCCGCCGACCACGTGGTGCTGTCCGGGCTCCGCGCCGCCCTGGTCGACCGGGGCGGGATGACCGGCGACGGCGGCGGGTACAACCGGCACGAGAACTCCACCGTGCTGTACTTCCGCGGCGCCGGTCCGCGGCTGGAGCTGATCGCGGCCGGCGAGCACGCCGAGGTGCTGGCCGTGCACCGCCGCCGGTCCGGGCAGCCGGCCGAGCGGCTGCTGCGGCTGATGACCGGCGCCTGGACCACCCAGGCCATCGCGGTGGCCGCCGAGCTGCGGCTCGCCGACCACCTCTCGGACCACCCTGACCGCACCACCACCCGGCTCGCCGGCCTGACCGGCGCCGACCCGGACAGCCTGCGGCGGCTGCTCCGGTACCTGGCCAGCCTCGGCGTGGTCGTGGCCGGGCCCGGCGACACCTACGCGCTCACCGACCTCGGCCTGCTGCTGCGCACCGACGCCGAGCACTCGCTGCATCCGCTCGCGCTGCTCTACGGTGGCGCGTTCTACGAGTCGTTCGGCCAGCTCGCGCACGCGGTGCGGACCGGCAGGGAGGGCTTCGACCACCTGTTCGGCGCGCACCACTTCGAGTACTTCTCGGCCCGCCCCGCGCTGGCCGAGCTGTTCGACCGGGCGATGGCCGCCGGCGCGTCGATCTTCGGCACGGTCGCCGAGGTGGTGGACCTCACCGCCGCCCGGACGGTGGTGGACGTGGCCGGCGGCAACGGCGAGCTGCTCGGCCACCTGCTGCGGGCCGCGCCGCACCTGCGCGGCGTGCTGCTGGAGCGGCCCGGCGTGATCGAGGCGGCCAGGGCCACGCTGGCCGCGGCCGGCTGCGCGGACCGGTGCGAGCTGGTGGCGGGCGACTTCACCGCGGGAGTACCGGCCGGGGGCGACGTGTACCTGCTGTCCCGGGTCCTGCACGACTGGGACGACCAGCAGTGCCGCACGATCCTCAAGCGGTGCGCGGACGCCATGCGGGCGGGCGCCGAGCTGCTGGTGCTGGAGCGGCTGCTGCCGGAGGACGGGACGCCGGCCGGCGCCGCCGCCCCCCTCGCGGTGGCCTGGGACCTGCACATGCTGTGCAACGTGGGCGGGCGGGAACGGACCGCCGGCCACTACCGGCGGCTGCTGGCCGAGGCCGGCTTCGAGATCGTCGACGTCCACGACCTGCCGCTGGAGGTCGCGTTGCTGCGGGCGAGACGGGTACGCGCGTGACAGGGTAGGCGCGTGTTCCTCGACGCGCTGGTGACCGCCACCCCGGTGGCGCGGATCGGGCTCGGGCTGGCCGCCGTCGGCCGGCCCGCGTACCTCAACCTCGGGCACGCCGCCGACCTGCCGCCGGACCGGTCGGTGCAGGCCCTCGAGGCGCGGACGCACGCGCTGCTGGACTCCGCCCACGCGCGCGGCGTGCGGTACGTGGACGCGGCGCGCTCGTACGGGCTGGCCGAGCGGTTCCTCGCCGGCTGGCTGCGCTCGCGCGGCGCGGACGTCGCGGACGTGCGGGTCGGCAGCAAGTGGGGGTACACCTACGTCGGCGGCTGGCGGCTGGACGTGGACACGCACGAGACCAAGGACCACAGCGTCGCCACCTTCGACCGGCAGCTCGCCGAGACCCGCGAGCTGCTCGGCGACCGGCTCGACCTGTACCAGATCCACTCGCTCACCCCGGACAGCCCGGCGCTGACCGACCCGGTGCTGCACGAGCGGCTGGCGGCGCTGGCCGCGACCGGCGTGACCGTCGGGTTCTCCACCAGCGGGCCGCGCCAGGGCGAGGCGGTACGGGCGGCGCTCGCGATCCGGGTCGGCGGACGGCCGCTGTTCGGCGCGGTGCAGGCCACCTGGAACCCGCTCGAACCGTCGGCGGCCGGCGCGCTCGCCGAGGCCCGCGCCGCCGGCCTGGCGGTCGTCGTCAAGGAGGCCCTCGCCAACGGCCGGCTCGCCGGCCGCGACCCCGACCTCGCCGCCGGTCCCCTCGCCCGGGTGGCTGCCGAGACCGGCGCGACCGCCGACGCGGTCGCGCTGGCCGCCGCGCTGCACCAGCCATGGGCGACGCTGGTGCTGTCCGGCGCCAGCACCGCCGACCAGCTCGCCGCCAATTTGGCCGCCGCCACCCTCCGCCTCGGCCCCGAACAGCTCGACCGGCTGGCCACCCTGGCCGAGCCGGCGGCGGAGTACTGGCGGCGCCGCACCGCCCTCCCCTGGACCTGACCGCCCACCAGCCTCAACCCACGCATCCCCGCTCATACCCCCGCAGGCCGGCCGGAGCCGGTCACTAGACTGCGGGACCGTGGAGGGCGACGAAGCGGAGCGGCCGAACGTCGCCCGGATGTACGACTACTTCCTGGGCGGTTCGCACAACTTCGCGGTCGACCGGGACGCCGCCGCGGCGGTGCTGGCCGCGGTGCCCGCAGTGCGGTCGCTGGCCCGGCAGAACCGCGCCTTCCTGCGCCGCGCCGTGCTGCACCTGGCGCACCTGGGCATCCGGCAGTTCCTCGACCTCGGCTCCGGCATCCCCACCGTCGGCAACGTGCACGAGATCGCGCAGCGCGCCGCGCCCAGCGCCCGCGTGGTGTACGTCGACATCGAGCCGGTCGCGGTCACCCACAGCCGCGCCCTGCTGGAGGGCAACCGGGACGCCGCCGTCGCCCAGCTCGACCTGCGGGAGCCGGAGCAGGTGCTGGCCAGCCCGGAGGTGCGGGACCTGCTCGACCTGGACCGGCCGGTCGGCCTGCTCGCCGTCGCGGTGCTGCACTTCATTCCGGACAGCGACGACCCGCGGGGGGTGCTGGCCGCCTACCGGGACGCGGTCGCGCCCGGCAGCCACCTGGTGATCTCGCACGGCAGCCAGAGCCCGGAACGGATGGTGGAGTCGGGCGCGCGGACGGTCGGCCGGGTGTACAGCAGCACCGGCACCCCGGGCATGTCCCGCACCTACGAGGAGATCCGCGCCCTGTTCGGCGACTGGGACCTGGTCGAGCCCGGCCTGGTCCGGCTGCCGACCTGGCGCCCGGACCGCCCCGACCGGCTCTCCCCCGCCGACCTCGGCGCCGACCTGGACGAGTTCCCGTACGGCGGCATGGCCCGCAAGCCCTGACACCGCCGGCTCGTCCCGGCCGCGTCACGGTTCCAGCGGGCGGTCCAGGCGGCGGGCCAGTTCCCGGAGCGCGGTGGTGGCGGCCCGGCGTACCGCCGGGTCCGGGTCGCCGTCGGCGGCTTCCCGTACCGCGTCCGCGTGCTCGGCCTCGCCGACCACCGCGAGGGCGCGCACGGCCGCCGTCCGCACCCGTGCCGTCCCGTCGCCGGCCACGCCCGCGACGGTGTCGGCCGCCTCGCCCAGCTCGCGCCGCCGGACCACCTTCGCCGCCATCTCCCGCACCCGCCACGCCGGATCCTCCAGCCCGGCCAGCACGGCCGGCACCGCCACCGGGTTCCAGACGTACAGCAGCGCCCGCGCCGCCCATACCCGCGGCCAGTAGTCCTGGCCGCGCTGGGCGAACCCGTCCCGGCCCAGCAGGTTCTCCGCGTGCGGCCCACCCAGCGCGGTCACCGGCGGCAATCCTGGCAGGTCGTAGGTGACCCGCCCCGCGAGCAGGTCGGCGCACCACCGCACCACCCGGTCGGCGCCGTACTCCGCGCACGCCGCCCGCACCCGCTCCTCAGGTCGCACGTGACCGAGCGTAACGGCTCAGGCGAGGCGGCCGTCGTGGTAGACGAGGGCGCGCTGGAAGGCGATGCCGACGCGCTCGCCGGCGGCCGGGATGTCGGCGGTGGCGCCGAGGAAGGCGCGCAGCCGCCACGTACCCACCGCCAGCAGCAGCTCGGTGAAGTGGCCCCGCGGCACCGCCCTGACCACCTCGGCCGGCACGCCGGCCTCGGACAGCCGGACGTCCTCGGGCCGCACGCCGATCCGCACCGGGCCGTCCACCGCCGCGCACCGGGTCAGGCACGGCACCGTGACACCGTCGTTGCTGACGGTGTCGCCGGCGGCGCGCCCGTCGAAGAGGTTCATGGTGCCGACGAACTCGGCCACGAACGGGGTGGCCGGCCGCCGGTACACCTCGCCGGGCGGGGCGTACTGCTCGATCCGGCCGGCGTTCATCACCGCGACCCGATCGGCGATGGACAGCGCCTCGTCCTGGTCGTGGGTGACGAACACGGTGGTGATCCCGAGCTTCTGCTGGATCTCCCGGATGTCCTCGCGTACCCGCACCCGCAGCTTGGCGTCCAGGTTGGACAGCGGCTCGTCCAGCAGCAGCACGCTCGGCTCCAGCACCAGCGCCCTGGCCAGCGCCACCCGCTGCGCCTGCCCGCCGGAGATCGCGTTCGGGCGGCGGAGCCGAACCTCGGTGAGGTCGACCAGGGTGAGCACCTCGTCCACCCGGCGGCGGATCTCGGCCTTGGGCAGCTTCCGCACCCGCAGCCCGAACGCGATGTTCTGCTCCACCGACAGGTGCGGCCACAGCGCGTAGCTCTGGAACACCATCGCGGTGGGTCGCCGCTCCGGCGGCAGCCCCGTGCAGTCCCGCCCGTCGATCAGCACCTGGCCGGAGGTCGGGGCGAGGAACCCGCCGATGATCCGCAGCGTGGTGGTCTTGCCGCAGCCGGACGGGCCGAGCAGGCAGACCAGCTCGCCGGTGGCGACCTCCAGGTCCAGCGGCTCGATGACCCGCCAGCCGCCGAGGGAGGCGGTCACGTCCGACAGCGTGAGTCCCATCGCCGGCCTACCGGAGCTGGAAGCCCTCGGCGAGCCGGCCGCCCAGCACGTGCCGGCGCACCGCCAGCATCAGCGCGGCGGACGGCACCGACAGCAGGATCGAGAAGACGGCGGCGGCCTGTTCCGGGTAGTTCAGCACCAGCGAGTACATCTCCGTCGGCATCGTCACGTAGTCCGGCAGCCCGACCAGGAACGTGCCCTGGGCCTCGTCGAAGGAGGCCAGGAACGTCAGGATCAGCGCCACCAGGATGCCCGGCGCGGCCAGCGGCAGCGTCACCCGCATGAACACCGTCACCCGGCCGGCGCCGACGTCGCGGGCGGCCTCCTCCAGGCTGCGCGGCACGGCGGCGAACGCGGCCGCCGGAATCCAGGTCATGAACACGATCGTGTTCAGCAGCTGCACGATCACCACCCCGGCGAACGTGCCCATCAGGTGCAGTCCGTAGAACAGGCCCGCCATCGACACGTACAGCCCCATCTTCGGGAACGCGTTGCTGGCGAACAGCGACACCAGCAGCGCCTGCCGGCCCGGGAAGCGGTACCGTCCGAACGCGTACGCCGCCGGCAGGCAGATCGCCGCCGACAGCAGCGTCACGACCGGCGCGAACTCGAAGCTGAGCCGGATCGAGCGGCCCAGCGCCGGGTCGGAGAACACGGTGCTCCACCAGTGCAGGGTCCAGCGCCGGGGCAGCAGGTCAGGGTAGTTCCACTCGCCGGCGAAGGCCCGCAGCCCCAGCCACAGCAGCGGTCCGAGGATGAACAGCAGGTACGCCGTCACCACCGCGGCCTTGGCCAGCCCGGCGAGCGCGCGGTTCATGCCAGCCCCGTCCGCCGGGCCGCCCGCACGTTCGCCGCCACGTACGCCGCGCCCAGCCCGGCCGCCAGCACGAACACCACCACGGCCATCACCACGGCCTGCTGCGGGCGGTTGAAGTTCTGGAAGTACTCGGTCATCGCCGGGCCGAGCAGGTTCGGCGAGGCCGGGCCGGTCAGGTACGGCACGGTGAAGCTGCCCAGCACGTTGATGCCGGTGAACGTGACGACGATCGTGGTCGGCACGCTGTTCAGCGGCACCAGCACGCTGCGCACCGTGCGGGCGGGCGAGGCGCCCGCGTCCCGCGCCGCCTCGATCAGCGCGTCCGGCACCGCGTTCAGGCCGGAGGCGATCATCAGCACGGCGAACGGCACGTTCACCCACACCTGCCCGATCAGCACGGTCGCCATCGTGTAGCTGAGGGTGGGCGCGTCGTGCCAACCGAGGTGGTACAGGACGGTGCGGACCAGGCCGTACGGGGCGTAGCAGGCGAGGATCGCGTACGAGGCGATCACCACCGGCACGAACAGCGGCACCACCGACAGCGCGGTCAGCGTCCTGGCCACCCAGCCCTCGGACAGCCGCTGGTACAGCGCCACGCCCCAGGCCAGCAGCAGCACCAGCACCACGGTGGCCGCGCTCACCCACACGGTGACCCACAGGTCGCGGCGGAAGCTGTGGTCGCCGAACACCGCCCGGTACGCGCCCAGCGTGCCCGCCCCGCCGTGGCTGACGTGCTGGTCCTGGGCGATCGAGGCGACCACCGAGTTCGGCCCGCCGGTGTGGCCGAGGCTGTAGGCCAGCGCCGCCACGATCGGCACGCCGATGAACACGGCGATGACCAGCACCGGAGGCAGGGCGAGCAAGAACCCGCGCACCCGCATTGGCCGGCCCAGCTTCCCGCTGCCGGCGTTGTCGCGACGCTTGCGTGCCAAGAACGCACGCGGCGCGCCGCTCCGCCTTGGCAGCGGAAACCTGGATCCGGCCAATTCCCCTCCCCTCAGGGA
>JBJMIH010000024.1:0-12047 GCA_045806985.1 Mycobacteriales bacterium
CCGGCCGGCGGCGTCACCGGCGCGGCGGGTGGCGGCGGGGTAGCGGCCGCGGGCGGCGCCGGCGGCCGGTCATCCCGCGCGCCCGGGTCCTGCTCCGGCCGTTCGGGTTCGGCCGGCTTCCGGGCCGGCGGCCTGCGCTCGGTGGGCTTCGCGGGAGTACCGGCGGCGGCGCTCTCGCGAGCGGGCGGCGGTGCGCTGGTGGCGGCCGGCTGGTCGGTCGGGGCCGCCGGAGCAGCCGGAGCCTCCGGGGCTGGCGGGGCCGCCGGGCCGGTGACGGCGCCGAGCTCGAGGCGGCGTTCCAGCCGCTCCAGCCGCTGGCGCATCGCGCCCTCGCTGTCCGAGGCGGCCGGCAGCAGCATCCGGGCGCAGAGCAGTTCCAGCAGCAGGCGTGGCGAGGTGGTGCCGCGCATCTCGACCAGGCCCTCGTGCACGATGTCGGCGAGCCGGGACAGCGTGCCCTTGCCCAGCCGCAGCGCCTGGCCGGTCATGCGCTCCAGCTGGTCGGCGGGGATGTCGAGGATGCCCTTGGCGGCGGCGTCCGGCACCGCGTCCAGTATCACCAGGTCGCGGAGGCGTTCCAGCAGGTCGGTGGCGAACCGGCGGGGGTCGTGGCCGGCCTCCACCACCCGGTCGACGGCCTGGAACACGGCGGCGCCGTCGGCCACCGCCAGCGCGTCCACCACCTCGTCCAGCAGCGCGGCGTCGGTGACACCGAGCAGCCCGACCGCCCCGGCGTACGTCACGCCGTCCGGTCCCGCCCCCGCGAACAGCTGGTCGAGCAGCGACATCGCGTCCCGGGCCGAACCGCCGGAGGCCCGTACCACCAGCGGGAACACGGCCGGCTCCACGACCATGCCCTCCTGCTCGCACACCCGCTCCAGGTGTGCGCGGAGCGTGCCGGGCGGGATCAGCCGGAACGGGTAGTGGTGGGTGCGGGACCGGATGGTCGGCAGCACCTTCTCCGGCTCGGTGGTCGCGAAGACGAACTTCACGAACTCCGGCGGCTCCTCCACCAGCTTGAGCAGGGCGTTGAAGCCGGCCGCCGAGACCATGTGCGCCTCGTCGATGATGTACACCTTGAAGCGCGCCGACACCGGCGCGAAGAATGCCCGTTCCCGCAGGTCACGGGCATCATCGACGCCGCCGTGGCTGGCCGCGTCGATCTCGATCACATCCAGGCTGCCCGCGCCGTCCGGACCGAGCGCCAGGCACGAGTCGCACTTGCCGCACGGGGTCGGCGTCGGCCCCTGCTCGCAGTTCAGCGAGCGGGCGAGGATCCGGGCCGAGGTGGTCTTGCCGCAGCCGCGCGGGCCGGAGAACAGGTACGCGTGGTGCAGCTTGCCGTTCCTGAGCGCCTGGGTCAGCGGTTCGGTCACGTGCTCCTGACCGACCACCTCGTCGAAGGTGGTCGGCCGGTACCGGCGGTAGAGCGCGAGTGTCACGGTGGGGGCCTCCCAGTCGTGTCCGACGGTAGTCCCTACCCCCGACATTTCGCCGGGACGGAACGCGTGCCCACGGCAGGTTACACAAAGATCAGTAGTAACCCTCGACCGGGACGCGCGCCTCCTCGAACAGGCCGGGCCCCTCCAGCAGGAACGGCCTGGCGACCGGTACGGCGGTCGGCGACTTGAGGCTGTTCAGCTGCTCGGTGGACAGCGCGTACACGACCCGGCCGATGCCGGACCGCTCCAGCGCGCCGGCGCACATCCCGCAGGGCTGGCAACTGGTGTACATGGTGCAGGCGGCGGCCGTGTCGAGATCGAGCTCGCGCGCCGCCCACCTGGCCACCTTCTGCTCCGGGTGGGCGCTGATGTCGGCGTCGGTGATCGAGGTGTTGCGTTCCTCGTGGAGCACGGCGCCGTCCGGGCCGACCAGCAGCGAGCCGAAGGGCGGGTCGCCGCCCTCGCGCGCCGCCGCGGCCAGCGCGATGGCCCTGCGCAGGTACTTCTCGTCGTCAGGTGTCACGGGTGCTCCCTTCTGGCCGGACCGCGGCGATGGTCGCCAGGGCGCGCCACGCCACCTCCGGGCGGGCGGTCTCGGCGGGGTCGCCGCCGAACGGGTCGAGGACGACGGTGCCGGCGCCGAGCCGGCCGAGCTGGTCGAGGTCGTCGAGGACCTGGTCGAGTGTGCCCTCGCCGGCCCGCCGGTCCGGGCCGGTCACCGGCGTGTCGGTGAGGCGCAGGTTGATGCGGGGGACCAGCGGCGGTACCGGCCGGCGCTGCTCGGCGGCGATCGCCGCCAGCCGGTCCAGGGCCTCGCGCAGCCACGGCATCCGGAAGCCGAGCGGGTGCCAGGGCTCGCCGAGGCGGACCGCACGGCGCAGGCCGGCGTCGCTGTTGCCGCCGATCCAGACCGGGATCCGGCCGGCGCGGTAGTCCTGCTCGCCGTCCCGCCAGGCGGCCCGGATCGTGTCGAGGTACTCGTCGGTCAGCGCCCCGCGCCGGGTGAACGGGACGCCGAGCGCCTCGAACTCCTGCCGCGCCCAGCCGACGCCCACGCCGAGGACCAGCCGGCCGCCGCTGAGCTGGTTGAGGTTGGCGGCCATCCGGGCGACCAGCAGCGGGTGGCGGTACGGGACGATCAGCACCGTGGTACCGAGCCGGACACGGTGGGTGATGCCGGCCAGCCAGGAGAGCGTGGTGAACGGCTCGTAGAACGGGGGCGGGTACTGCGCGGCCACGTCCGGGGTGATCGCCACGTGATCGGAGATCATCAGCAGGTCGAAGCCGAGGCCCTCGACCGTCTGCGCCCAGCGGCGCAACACGTCGGGGCTGGCGCCGGGCCCGAAGTTGAGGACGTTCACTCCCAACAGCACCGGTTCACGGTATCCAGGCCCGGTGGCCGGCAGGAAGGGAATCCTCCCGGTGTGCGGGGCGGTACGCCGTGGATCCAGCGGTAAATTACCGACATGGCCGACAATCTCGATCCGACGGACTGGGCGATCCTGGGCGAGCTCCAGCGGGACGGCCGGATGCCGCTCACCGAACTGGCGCGGCGGGTCAACCTGAGCGCCTCGGCGACGACCGAGCGGGTACGGCGGCTGGAGGCGACCGGCGTCATCACCGGGTACCGCGCCGAGGTCGACCTGGCGAAGGTCGGGTTCGCGGTGCTCGCCGTGGTACGGCTCAAGTACCCCGGCAGCCAGCACCAGCCGCTGCACCGGCTGCTGGCCGAGCGGACCGAGATCCTCGAGTGCCTGCGCACCACCGGCGACGACTGCTACACGCTGAAGGTGGCCGCGACCTCCATGGCCCACCTCGAACAGGTCGTCGACCAGCTGGCCCAGTTCGGCAGCACCACCACCAACGTCGTCTACAGCCAGACCCTCCCCTACCGCGGCCCGGTGGGCGCCTGAGGTGAGCGGTGGTATCCGTGGAGATGTCCGATGTGTACCGTCGTTCGGCCGCTTGACCCCGGGAGGACGCGATGCGACGGCTGGGAAGGCTCGCGGCGGTCTGCGCCGCGGTGGCGGCGGCCGGCGCCGGCGGGCTGACCGGATGCAAGCAGATGCAGCAGCTCGAAGGACCGTCACCGAGCCCGGGCGCGCCGGTACAGGGCGCGCCGCCGCCGCCGGGAGCGGTACCGCCGGGGGCCGCGCAGGCGCTCGCCAGTCTCGCCGTCGCACCGGCCGGCTCGCTGGACGGGTACAGCCGGGACGCGTTCGGCCAGGCGTGGTCGGATGACGTGACGGTGCCGGGCGGCCACAACGGCTGCGACACCCGCAACGACATCCTGCACCGCGACCTGACCGGGGTGCAGACGCGACCGGGTACCCACGACTGCGTGGTGACCGCCGGCACGCTCCAGGACCCGTACACGGCGAAGGCGATCCAGTTCACCAAGGCCAGGGCCGGCCTGGTGCAGATCGACCACATCGTGCCGCTGGCCTACGCCTGGCGGATGGGCGCCCGCGACTGGCCGCCGGACAAGCGGCGCAACCTCGCCAACGACCCGGCCAACCTGCTCGCCGTCGACGGCCCCAGCAACGAGTCCAAGGGCGACGAAGGCCCCGCCCAATGGCTCCCGCCCAACGTCGCCTACCGCTGCGCCTACGCCGCCAAGTTCGTCACCGTCGCCGCCACCTACGCCCTCCCCGTCACCGCCGCCGACAAACAGACCCTCACCCAAACCCTCCAACCCTGCCACTGACCAGACACGCGAACGCCCGGCAGCCTGATCCCAGCTACCGGGCGTCTTTCCCTACTCCAGAGGGGCGGAGGATGCGAGATTCGAACTCGCGAGGGGTTGCCCCCAACACGCTTTCCAAGCGTGCGCCCTAGGCCACTAGGCGAATCCTCCTTGGTGGGGAAGGTTACCGGAGGGTGGGGCGGGGGTGCACGGCAGGCCGGGTAGAGTGGTGGGCAGCCCCTCGCGTGGCGTTATCCCGTGAACTCCCCCAGGGCCGGAAGGCAGCAAGGGTAAGCGTGGCTCTGGCGGGTACGCGGGGGGCCCTTCCGTGTCAGGCGCGGGTGCGGTTGCGGATCTGGGCCGCCAGGATGATCTGCGAGATGCCGGCCAGGACGGCGAGCACGGCGAGCTGGACGGACAGCACCTGGGTGGTGGGGTCGGGCCAGATCAGGGCCACCACGCCGAACAGCACCTCGACCACGCCGGCGCTGAGGATCGACTGCCGTACCACCGCCCGCATCCGGCTCACCCCGACCGCGCGGAGCGCGCCGGACACCACCAGCACGATCCCGAACGGCACGGCCATGCTGCTCGGGCCGTCGGCGAGCAGGATGGCGACCGCGCCGATGATCGTGGCGATGCCGCCGACCTGGCCCAGCGCGGTGGGGTACTGCCAGTGCCGGGTGACCAGGTCGGTGACGCCGGCCAGGGCGACCCAGGCGGCGGCGATGGTGCGGAGGCTGCCGAAGCCGAGGCTCAGCGACCGGAAGATCAGCAGTCCCAGCAGGAACGACAGGATTCCGGTACCGAGCGTCCAGCCCCAGCGGATGGTCGGCACCCTGCCCTGGCCGGTGCGCGGCGTCACCGGCGGGGGCGCGGGCGATTCCGAACTCACGTTGCGATTGTGTCCAGTCTGATCAGTCCGCGCCAGGATCAGAACGGACTACTGACGCAGTGAAGTTGGCTGGGTACGGAGGGTACCGGAGATGAGCCGGATGCCGTACTCCAGGCGGCGGACGTAGCTCAGCTGCTCCGCCCAGCGGTGATCGCCGGCCCGCCACGCTGGGTGCCCAGCGTGGCGAGGCTGACGGGGGCGAGCGTGGACGGTTCGGTGGCGACGACCGCCAGCGCGAGCGTGTTGCCGCCGTGCTCGCGCAGCAGGCCGGCCGGCAGCACGAAGTCGGTCTGCGGGCCGATCACCGCCGAGTACTGGCCGAGGTTCCACCCGTTGAGGAACAGCATCACCCGGTAACCGGTTGGCGGCGGGGCCTCGAAGCGCAGCCCCACCGAGGTGTCCTGGCCGCGCGGCAGGTCGAGCCGGAACGACGTGCGGTACCACGTCACGCCGGCCGGCACCGCCGTGCCGCCCAGGGACGCGACCCGCGACCACGCCCGGTCGGGGTATCCCGGCAGGTTCCAGCCGGCGCGCTCGCCGTACAGCCCACCGGTGTTGAGCGGCCCGCGGACCGGGTCGGTGAGGTTCTCGCCGCCCTTGGCGCCCTGGATCCGCCACGCGATCGGCGCCGCCGACCCGACCAGCGACGCGCCGACCAGGCCGCGCGGCTGCCGGAACCGGGTGTCGTCGGCGATCCAGTCGTCGTTGTGGCCCATGTTCTCGACCAGCACCGACAGGGTGGCCGGCGCGCCCGGCGCGAGCAGCCCCGCCGGCACCGGGAAGTGGCCCGGCCCCGGGTCGGGGTTGACCGGCGGGTCGGAGTCGGCCTGCACCCCGCCGGCGGCCGAGCCGAGGTACCGCCCGTTCAGCCACACCAGGTAGGTGCCGCGCTTGCCGGTGATCGCGTTGAGCGAGACCGACGTCTCGGTGCCGGTGGCGGTGAAGTGGCCGCGGTACCAGACGCTGCCGTAGTGGTACCCGTAGTCGTCGGCGAACAGCACCGGCAGGGTCACCGGCGGGATCGGGCTCAGCGACGCCGTCCTGTCGGCGACCGTCCAGCGTGAGTCGTCGTACCCCGGCGCCGCCTCCGGTGCCTCCGGGCTGGTCCGCCAGCCGGTCAGCGCGGGCAGCGTGACCGGCGCCGGGCCCGGCAGCGCGCCGAGCAGCGAGCCGCTGGCGGTGGCCCGGACCGCGACCGGCGCGCCGTCCACCTCCAGCCGGTCCACCCGGCGGCCGGCCGGCGCGAACACCTCGACCGGCCCCGCGGTGGCCGTGTCGGCGCGCAGCCGCAGCGTGCGGCCGTCGACCGACGCCGACCGCAGCAGCTCCGGGCCGCGCGCCAGCACCGGCCCGGCGGCGGTGTCGGCCTGCCAGAACCCGGCGGTCGTCGCGTCGGTGCCGAGCAGGAGCAGCAGCGGCGGCCGGCCGCCGCCGGTGATCCGGACCCTGGCCAGGCCGGTGTGGGTGTAGTCGAGCCGCAGGTCGCCGGTTGCCGGGTCGTACCGGGAGGCGACCGCGCCGTCCAGCACGGTCACGGTGGGCCGGGACGCGTACCGCAGCACCGTCGCGCCGGCCACGCCCTCGGTGCCGTACAGCACCGCCACGTCACCGCCGCCGCTGGCGACGTGCGTCATGATCTCCGAGGTCGACCAGACCAGCCGCTGCCCGCCCAGGTCGTAGCCGGCCACCAGCACCTTGGCGTCCCGCCCGGTCAGCCGCACCGGCACCGCGTACCGGCCGTCCGGAGTGGACCAGTCCAGGACGCCGGAGTCGTCGCTGGTGGCGGCCCGGTCGGTGTGCCGCAGCAGCACGAACTGGGTGCCGGTGTCGGGGTTGGCCCGCGCGCCGGTCATCAGCACGGGGTTGGCGGAGGCCGGGGCCGGCGCCGGATCGGTCCTGGTCAGCGCGGGCGCGACGGTCCGCAGGAAGTACCCCTGCCGCTTGAACTCGTCGTACTTCGCGGTGAGCTGGCGTGACTCGGTGATGGCCGCGCCGTAGTCGTAGGAGGTGTAGACGTCGTTGGGCTGGGCGAGCCAGCCCCAGTTGGTGCCGCCGTACACCATGTAGTAGCTGAACGCGGTCGCCCCGCTGGCGATGAGGTTGTTCTTCTGGAAGAACTTCATGTACTGGACGCCGGTGAGCGCCCGGCAGCCGTCGTAACCCGTGTTGTCCTGGTCGATCGCCCCGGCCTGGTATTCGGCGGCGAACACCGGGGCGTCCGGCGGTACCCGCTCGGTGACACCCTCGCCCCACGGCCCCCACACGCTGTCGGCGTGCGCGCAGTCGAAGGATTGCGGGTAGTCGTCGACTCCCGGGATCTGCACCGCGCCGGGCCCGGATCCCCAGGTGGAGGACCAGCTCGCCGCGTCGCAGCAGTCGTTGGTGGTGATCGGCACTTCGATGCCGTCGGCGTGCGCCTTGTCCTGGAGCGCCTGCATGTACGCGGCGTCGGTGCTGACCGCGTACTCGTTCTCGACCTGGTAGAGCAGCACCGAGCCGCCGCGGGTGACCTGGTGGCGGGCGATGATCGGGTCGAGGTGGCCCAGCCAGTCCCGGTAGGCGGCGGTGTAGCCGGGGGCGCTGGAGCGGGCCCGGCCGGGCACCTGGGTGAGCCAGGCGGGGAAGCCGCCGCCGGTGGTCTCGGCGTTGATGTACGGGCCGGGGCGGGCGATGACCCACAGGCCGACGTCCTCGGCGGTGCGCAGCAGCCGGTCGACGTCGCGGACGCCGGTGAAGTCGTACACGTGCGGCCTGGGCGAGTGGTACGCCCAGTCGAAGTACAGCGACACGGCGTTGAAGCCGGCGGCCTTGTCCTTCTCCAGGATGTCCCGCCACAGCGCGGGGCTGGGCAGCCGGAAGTAGTGGAACTCGGCCGCCTGCACGAGGATCCGCCGGCCGTCCAGCTTCAGCGAGTACTGGTCGTACGTCACCGCGTGCCGGGCGTGCCCTCCCCCGGCGGCCGCCGGCGGCACCGCGCCCGGCAGGGCGACGGCGCCACCGGCGGCCAGGATCAGGAGGGTGACCAGCAGCCGGCGGATCCTCATGACAGGGCCCTTCAGCGGAGGGAGAACGTGGACAGCCGCAGGTCGGCGCCGAAGACGAGGTACACGTCGTGGGTGCCGGCGGCTCCGGTGAGCGGTGCGGTGGTGGTCGTGTAGGCGTAGACGTCGCCGGTGCTCGGCACCGTCGCGGTGCCGACCAGCGGCCCCGTCGGCGAGTCGAGCCGGACCTGCACGGTCGCCGGGCCTGCACTCGCCCTGGCCACGCTGGCGGTGAACGTGCCGGCGCCGCGGCCGAGGTTCGCGTCGGCGTACTTCACCCACTGGCCGGCGGCGGTGGCGCCGACGGCCGTTCCCTGCGCCTTGCTCTCGTCGACGAGCTTGGCGCCGGAGTAGGCGTCGAAGTTCTCCGCCCTGGTGGGCCGGGACAGGTCACGGGCCGGGATGGTCTCGCCGCGCACCCGCAGCGTGGCCTGCTGGCGGATGTCGGTGGCGGACGCGCCGACCATCAGGTCGTAGTCGGAGGACTCCACCACGGACCGGTTCCTCGTCACGTCCCAGTGCGCGAGGTCGGCCACCCGCAGGGTCAGTCGCACGGTCTTCGTCTGGCCGGGCCGCAGCGACACCCGCTGGAACGCGCGCAGCTGGCGGACCGGCTCCTTCTCCCGTGACGTGCGCTGATGCGTGTAGAGCTGGACGACATCGGCGCCGGCGCGGCTGCCGGTGTTGGTCACGTCCACGCTGACCGTCACCTTGTCCGATTTGCCCGCAACCGAACGGCTCACTCCGGTGTTCTTGTACCGGAAGGAGGTGTAGGAGAGCCCGTAGCCGAAGGGGTAGAGCGGGTTCCCCTGGTAGTACAGGTACGTCTGGTTGGAGGAGATGATGTCGTAGTTCAGCAGGTCGGGAGGCAGGTCGGCGAGCGAGCGGTACCACGTCTGGGTGAGCCGGCCGGCCGGGTTGTGGTCGCCGAACAGGACGTCGGCGACGGCGTGCCCGGTCTCGGCGCCCGCGTGCGTGGTCCACAGGATCGCCGGCACGTGCTCCTGCTCCCAGGTGATCGTCTCCGGGTAGCTGCTCTCCAGCACCACGACCGTGTGCGGGTTGGCCTGCTGCACGGCCTTGACCAGCGCCTCCTGGCCCTCGGCCAGGGCCATCGAGGTGCGGTCGTGGGCCTCGCGGCCGTTGATGAACGGCATGGTGCCGACCACCACGACCGCCGTGTCGGCGGTCTTGGCGGCGGCGACCGCGTTCGCCACGCCGCTGGTGAGCACATCCTTGGAGAAGTGGGCCGCGCCGGCGGCGCTGGACGCGCCGAGGACCAGCTTGCCGTTGGCGTCCACGGTCACGTAGGAGTTGGGGCCGAACCAGCTCTCCTGGGTCTCGTAGCCGGCGTAGTGCAGGACGTAGCTGCCGTCGGCCTGCGGCTCCAGCTTGAACTGCTGCTGGACGAACCAGCCGTTCGGCTGGGTGTCGCGGGTGAGGAAGCCGCCCCCGCCGGAGCCGAGGTACCGGTCGTTGGCGACGCTGCGCAGCGTCAGCACGCCCTGGCCCCAGTCCACGGTGTCGAACTGGGCGTTCTCGGTGGCGGTGGTGGCGCTCTCGGTCACCACGTCGCTGTCGCCGGTGCCGGTGGCGGTGACGTACCGGCCGGTGGCGAGGTCCTTCAGCGCGATCCGGTCGGCGGCCTCGCTCGCGGTGACGGTGGCGGCAGAGCCGAGCCGCTCCCGGATGCCCTGGACCGGCGTGACCCGGTACGGCAGCTGGCCGCCGTACCAGTCCGAGTACAGGGTGTCGGCGAGCGGGCCGACGACCGCGACCTTGCTGGTCCGCGCCGGGTCCAGCGGCAGCGTGCCGCCGGAGTTCTTCAGCAGCACCGTCGCCTCCTCGGCGGCCTGCCGGGCGAGCTTCTGGTGGGCCGGGCTGTTGATGACGTCCGGGCTGATCTTCGCGTACGGGCCGCCGTCCGGGTCGAACTGGCCGAGCCGGCAGCGCAGCACCAGCACCGGCCGGACCGCGACGTCGATGTCGTGCGGGGTGAGCAGGCCCTGGGCGAGGGCGGCGTTGATCGCGTCGATCATCGGCTGGGGGTTGGAGTCGTCGATGGTGAAGCTGTTCAGGCCCGCCTTGAGGATGGCGGCGTCGGCCTCCGGCTGGGTGGCGAAATATTTCTCCGACCCGGTGAGGTTGTACGGGGCGAACGCGTCACTGACGTTGAACAGCGTCTGATCGGTCCAGCTCCGCATCGCGGTCAGGTCAGGGCTCACCGTGTCGGGGCGGCCGTTGACCAGGTTGTACGAGGCCATCACGCCGGTCGCGGCGCCGGCCGCGAGGGTCGGGCGGAAGGCCTGCCGGTCGTACTCGTTCAGCACCCGCGGCGGCACGTTGGAGGACGTCACGTCGCGCCCGGCCTCGTTGTTGTAGGCCAGGTAGTGCTTGAGCGTCGGCGCGGCCTTCAGGTAGGTCGGGTTGTCGCCCTCCATACCGGAGCCGTACGCGGTCGCGATCGCGCTGGTCAGCAGCGGGTCTTCCGAGTACCCCTCCTCGTTGCGGCCCCAGCGCGGGTCGCGCAGCAGGTTGACGACGGGCGCCCACAGGTTGAGGCCCCAGAGCACCGGGTTCTCGGCGTTGTACCCGCGCGCCTCGTCGCCGACGGCCGAGCCGATGCGCCTCACCAGCGCCGGATCCCAACTGCTGGCCATGCCGACGGCCTGCGGGAACACCGTGCCGTTCGCGTCGGTCTTGGTCCAGTTGTTGTTGAGGTCGTTGGACCAGGCCACCCCGTGCAGGGCCTCGGTGCCGGCCTTGAAGTACGGGATGCCCAGCCGCGGGATGGCGGCCTGGGACTGGTGCAGCAGGGAGATCTTCTCGGCCAGCGTCAGCCGTCCGAGCAGGTCGTCGACCCTCGTGTTCACGCTCAGCCGGGGGTTCTGGAACGGGTACTCGGGGGACTGCCGCGCGAGTGCCGCGCTCGGCGTTGCCAGCGCGGCCAGCAACGCCACGACGAGGGCGGGCACGCCGCGGCGGAGGTACGCCTTTCGCCTCACGGTGGAGCCTCCTCCTGGGAGAGTCGAAGCGCTTCGAATGCCACGCCCCAGACGGGCGCGACATGACGGGGATACGAGGGGGACGGGGCAGGACATCGACAGCGCCGAACACCGTGGCTCCGCAGGCGAGGGGAGCCACTGGGGGAATATGCCCAGCATCGAAGCGCTTCGACAGCGAAGAGTAGGACTGCCCGCAATGCGTGTCAACGGGTCGACAAGAGGCCCGCAGAGAAGAAACCACGACCAAGGCAAGGGCCGCGAACAAGACAGGAGCCGCGAGGGCGGGAGGCGAGGGCCGGACCGGGCACGAGCGAACCCGGGACACGAGCAAACCCGGGACACGAGCAAACCCGGGACACGAGCAAACCCGGGACCGCGTGGCCGGGGCACGAGCGAGACCGGGACCGCGTAGCCAGGACCGCGTGGCCGGGTCGGCGTGGCCAGGACCACGAGCAAGGCCGGGGCCGCGTGGCCGGGACCGCGTGGCCAGGACCACGAGCAAGGCCGGGGCCGCGTGGCCGGGACCGCGTGGCCAGGACCACGAGCAAGGCCGGGGCCGCGAACGCGGCCGAGACCCGCCGCCGAGACCACGCCGCCGGATCAGCGCGGTCGGGTCAGCGCGGCCAGGTCAGCGCGGCCAGGTCAGCGCAGCCGGGACCACGAGCAAGGCCAGGACCACGAGCAAGGCCAGGACCACGAGCAAGGCCGGCACCACGCCGCCGGGACGACGAGCAAGGCCGGGACCACGAGGTCGGGTCGGCGCGGCCGGGACCGGGGGGTGTGGTCGGCGCGGTCGGGACCGGCGCGGTCAGGACCGGCGCGGCCGGGGGACCGGGGGTCGGCGAGGCCGGGTCAGTGCGGCCCGGTCAGCGCGGTCGGGGCGGCGCGGCGCGGTCGGGGCGGCGCGGCCGGCACCACGCGGCCGAGACGGCGAGCAACGCCGGGACCGCGAGGTTGGGGCGGCGCGGTCGGGGCGGC
>JBJMIH010000025.1:0-13100 GCA_045806985.1 Mycobacteriales bacterium
GCGGGAGGCCTGGAACCACGGGTGCTGGTCGGAGGTGTGGTTCATGACCAGGTCGACGATCACCCGGATCCGGCGGGCGTGCGCCGCGTCGAGCAGGTTCTTGAAGTCGTCCACCGAGCCGAAGTCCGGCAGTATCGCGGTGTAGTCGGAGATGTCGTAGCCGCCGTCCCGGAGCGGGGACTGGTAGAACGGCGGGAGCCAGAGGCAGTCGATGCCCAGCCAGGCCAGGTAGTCCAGCCTGCTGGTCAACCCGACGAGGTCCCCGGTGCCGTCGCCGCTGGCGTCAGCGAACGAGCGCACGAGGACCTCGTAGAAGACCGCGCGTTTGTACCAATACGGGTCTGGTTCGAGCGCGGTCGTCACGCGCACCCCCGATGTTTCATGTGTCGTACCTCCGCACGACGAGCAGGTGGGCAGGCTCGTGGAAGGGGTCGAGCCGGACGTAGTTGTGCTGTCCCCAGCGGAAACTCGCGCCGGTGAAGGCGTCGTTGACCTCGAACTGGGCATCCCAGGAGAGACCGAGCGCCGACAGGTCCAACGAGACGGTGGCCTCGCGGGCGGCGTGGGGATCGGTGTTGACCACGACGATCACCGCGTCGTCACCGTCCAGTTTGGAGTAGCACAGGATTCCATCGTTGTCCGTGGCGTGGAAGTGCAGATTCCGTAACCAGTGCAGGGCCGGATGGTGACGGCGGAACTGGTTGAGCTGGGCCAGGTACGGGGCCAGGCTCCGGCCCTCGCGCTCGGCCGCCGCCCAGTCCCTGGGGCGCAGCTGGTACTTCTCCGAATCCAGGTACTCCTCGGACCCCGGCCGCACCGCCTGGTGCTCGAACAGCTCGAACCCCGAGTACACGCCCCAGCTCGGCGACAGCGTGGCGGCCAGCACCGCGCGGATCTTGAACGCGGGCGGGCCGCCGTACTGGAGGTACTCGTGCAGGATGTCGGGGGTGTTGGTGAACAGGTTGGGTCGCATGAAGTCGGCGGAGCCGACCAGCTCGCGGCCGTACTCCTCCAGCTCCCACTTGGCGTTCTTCCAGGTGAAGTACGTGTAGGACTGGGTGAAGCCGCGCTTGGCCAGGCCGTGCATCATCGGCAGCCTGGTGAACGCCTCGGACAGGAAGATCACGTCCGGGTCGGTGCGGCGGATGTCGCCCAGCAGGTCGTGCCAGAAGTTGAGCGGCTTGGTGTGCGGGTTGTCGACGCGGAAGACCCGCACGCCATGGCTCATCCAGTGGCGCAGCACCCGCAGCGACTCGGCGAGCAGGCCGTCGTAGTCGGTGTCGAAGTGCAGCGGGTAGATGTCCTGGTACTTCTTGGGCGGGTTCTCGGCGTAGGCCACCGAGCCGTCCGGCCGGTGCCGGAACCACTCCGGGTGGTCGGTCACCCACGGGTGGTCGGGCGCGCACTGGAGGGCGAAGTCGAGTGCGACCTCCATGCCCAGCTCGTTGGCCCTGGCCACGAACGCGTCGAAGTCCTCCAGCGTGCCCAGCGACGGGTGGATGGCGTCGTGGCCGCCCTCGGCCGAGCCGATCGCCCACGGCGAGCCCACGTCGCCGGGCTCGGCCACCAGCGCGTTGTTGCGGCCCTTGCGGTTGACCGTGCCGATCGGGTGGATCGGCGGCAGGTACACGATGTCGAAGCCCATCGCGGCGATCTCCGGCAGCCGCCTGGCGGCGGTCGCGAACGTGCCGGACGACGGCGGGCCGGCCGCCGGCGGCTCCGGGATCACCGCGCCCTCGGAACGGGGGAAGAACTCGTACCACGCGCCGAACAGCGCCCGTTCCCGGTCCACCCACACGTCGTAGGTGTCGGAGGCGGTGACCAGCTCGCGGATCGGGTACGCGTCGACCAGCGCCTTCACCTCGGGAGAGAGGGCCGGCCCGATCCGCTCCGGGACCAGCCGGTCCTTCTCGCGGAGCCGGGCCGCGGCGGCGAGCAGCGCCCTGCGGTGCCGCGACGGCGCGTCCTCGGCGGCCCGCTCCAGCAGCAGCGCGCCCTCCTCGAGGTCGTTGGCCAGCTCCTCGGCCCCCTGGCCGGCGCCGACCTTGACCTCGACGGTGTGCTGCCAGCTGGCGAGCGGGTCGCTCCAGGCCTCGATCCGGTACCGCCACCGGCCGGGCCGGGTCGGGACCACCTCGGCGGTGTACCGGTCGGA
The DNA here is from genome assembly GCA_045806985.1 of Mycobacteriales bacterium. Taxonomy (GTDB): domain Bacteria; phylum Actinomycetota; class Actinomycetes; order Mycobacteriales; family JBJMIH01; genus JBJMIH01. The sequence goes on from JBJMIH010000025.1 coordinate 2,156, forward strand.
GCCGGCCCACGTCTCGCGCATCCGCACGAACGTGCCGGCCCCGGTACTGGAACCGGCTCTGGCCCTACCCGGTGGTCGGCCGCCGGCGGCGTCCTTCCCGCCGGGGCCGAGCCACACGACGTTGGCGGCGACCCTGTCGTGCCCCTCGCGGAACACGGTCGCGCTGATTGGCACCCGCTCTCCGACCACGGCTTTCGCCGGGAAACGGCCGCAGTCGACCACGGGTGTGACGTCTTGGATTCCGAGGCGCCCAGTCATCACCTACCACGGTACCCAGGACTCCGGAGAACTTCGTGGCACGATCACGCGACACGCAAACCCCTGGTCACCTCGTGTTTACCCGACCGAAACGACCTGCCCTCGGATACCCCTGCCCCGGTACTGGACCAGACCAGTTTCTGGATGGGTAGCGTTCGGGCGCATGGGGACGCGGTTCGGGCGCTCGGTGGTGGTCGCGGCGGTCGTGGTGGCGGCCGGGGTGATCGGCGGGGTGGTGCTGGTCCGGCACACAAGGTCGGCGGGTGGCGGGTGGCCGGCGGGCGGGTGGTCGGAGACCGGTGCGCCGGATGTCGGGGAGCTGGACCGGATCGTGGCGGTGAGCCGCGCCAGGGCGTACGCGTTCACGGTGGACGAGGAGGGCACCGCCGCCGACATGCTCTCGCGGGCGCTGGAGTGGAACGGCCGGCAGTGGCGCAGGGCCACCGGGCCGGCGTACCAGCGGGCGCTGGCGGCGTACGGGGCCAGGCACCGGTGGGCGGCGACGGCCGCGCCGGTCAGCTACGGGACCGGTCCGCAACGGCAGGACGTGTGGAAGGCCAGGAGCACGCTCACCCGCTGGGACGGCGATCACTGGCGGGCGGTGGCGGAGCTGCCGGCGCCGGCCGGGCCGGGCCAGCGGGACGGCGGCGCCGGCGTCGGCACGCCGATCGAGGTCTCCGCCAGCGGTGACTCGGACGTGTGGGTGGTCGGCACCGCGATCGTCCTGAGCGGGCCGGCCGCGACGAAGCCGCCGAACCGGCCGTACGCGGCGCACTGGAACGGCCGGACGCTGGTGGAGACGCCGCTGCCGCCGCTCGCTCCCGACGCCGAGGTGCGCGGGGTGCTGGCCGAGTCGCCGACGCGGGCGTGGGCGGTCGGGTGGTACCACGGCACCGGGGCCTCGGGCCGCGGCGAGGCCGAGGGCTGGCTGCTGCGCTGGGACGGCACCGCCTGGCACCAGGTCCCGCTGCCGGCCGGCACGCCGTCGCTGAAGGGCTTCGTGCGCAGCGGCGACGCGCTGTACGCGTACGGCGACGGCCTGCTCCGGCGCGCCGGCGACGGGTGGGAGCCGATCGACGTCCCGACCGGCGAGGCCGGCTTCGCCGCCACCGGCGACGGCCACGGCGGCGTGTGGCTGGCCTACCGCCAGTACCTGCACTACTCCTCGGGGCACTGGACGGAGTACCGGATGCCGCACGGTGGCACCTTCACCAGCGTTTCCGCGCTGGACCGGGTGCCGGGCACCGGGGCGCTCTGGGCCGTCGGCGGCCGCGGCCACTACATCGAGGGCAGCGACGGTGACCATACGTATTCGGCGCTGGTCCAGCGGTTCGGCGGGGGCTAGCCGTACCGGATGGCCCTGCTTTGCCGTGATCGCCGCGTTTGTGGAGGGCGTGAGCTGGCGGTTCCCAGCATGTGGTGGGAGGACCTGGCCCTACGGATGGTGACGGTCGGGAGTCGGTAGGGTGGCGCGGGTGCGAGCCCTACGACGACTGACTGTGCGTGCCGCCCTGCCGGAATCGCTGGCCCCGCTGGGGGAGCTGGTGAGCAACCTGCGCTGGTGCTGGCACCCGGAGACGCTGGAACTGTTCGAGTCGATCGACCCGGACCTGTGGCGTGAGGTGGGTCATGACCCGGTGAAGCTGCTGGGAGCCGTCGACCCCGAGCGGCTCTCCACCCTGTCCGAGGATCGGCGGTTCCTGCGCCGTCTCACCGACGCCTCCGAGGACCTGCACGACTACCTGACCTCTGATCGCTGGTACCAGACGCTCACCGAGGCGCCGGCGGCGATCGCCTACTTCTCCCCCGAGTTCGGCATCACCGAAGTCCTTCCGCAGTACTCCGGCGGCCTCGGCATCCTGGCCGGCGACCACCTCAAGGCAGCCTCCGACCTGGGCGTTCCGCTGCTCGGCGTGGGCCTGCTGTACCGGGCCGGCTACTTTTCGCAGTCGCTGTCGGCCGACGGCTGGCAGCAGGAGCGGTACCCCCCGATCGACCCGTACGGCCTGCCGCTCACCCGGCTCACCGGCGGCGACGGCAAGCCGTGCCGGATCGCCGTCGGCCTTCCGGACGACCGGCTGCTCTGGGCGCAGATCTGGGTGGCGCAGGTGGGTCGCGTCCCGCTGCTCATGCTCGACTCGGACGTCGAGGAGAACGACGCCGCCGGCCGCGCGGTCACCGACCGGCTCTACGGCGGCGGCACCGACCACCGGCTGCTCCAGGAGATCCTGCTCGGCATCGGCGGTGTACGCGCGGTCCGCGCGTACACCACGCTCACCGACCGGCCCGCCCCCGAGGTGTTCCACACCAACGAGGGCCACGCCGGCTTCCTCGGCCTGGAGCGGATCCGCGAGTACGTCGAGGGCGAGGGCCTGTCCTTCGACGAGGCGATGCTGGCGGCCCGCGCCGGCACGGTGTTCACCACGCACACTCCGGTACCGGCCGGTATCGACCGGTTCCCGCGCGACCAGGTGGCCCGCCACCTGCCCAGGGCGCTCGGCGACCTGCCGCTGGAGCGGCTGCTCCAGCTCGGCGCCGAGCAGGACCCGACGATCTTCAACATGGCGCACATGGGCCTGCGGCTGGCGCAGCGCGCCAACGGGGTGAGCCTGCTGCACGGCGAGGTGAGCCGGAACATGTTCGCCGGCCTGTGGCCGGGCTTCGAGGCGAACGAGGTGCCGATCGGCTCGGTCACCAACGGCGTGCACGCCGCCACCTGGGTGGCGCCGGAGATGCTGGCCGCGGCCCGCGAGGCCGACCCGGAGCACATGGACAACGGCCACGTGTTCGCCACGCTGGGCCGGCTGCCGGCCAGCCGGATCTGGGAGATCCGCCGTACCCTCCGCGGCCGGCTGGTGGACGAGGCCCGCCGCCGGCTGCGCGCCACGCTGCGCCAGCGCGGCTACGCCGAGACCGAGCTGGGCTGGGTCAACACCGCGTTCGACCCGGACATCCTCACCCTCGGGTTTGCCCGCCGCGTCCCGTCGTACAAGCGGCTCACGCTGATGCTGCGCGACCCGGACCGGCTGAAGGCGCTGCTGCTGCACCCGGACCGGCCGATCCAGCTGGTGATCGCCGGCAAGGCGCACCCGGCCGACGAGGGCGGCAAGGCGCTGATCCAGCAGATGGTCAGGTTCTGCGACGACCCGGAGGTCCGGCACCGGATCGTGTTCCTGCCGGACTACGACATCGGGCTGGCCAAGTACCTCGTGTTCGGCTCGGACGTGTGGGTGAACAACCCGCTGCGCCCGCTGGAGGCGTGCGGCACGTCCGGCATGAAGGTGGCGCTGAACGGCGGCCTGAACCTCTCCATCCGGGACGGCTGGTGGGACGAGCTGTTCGACCCGGAGTACGGCTGGGCGATCCCGTCCGCCGACGGCCTGCCGGACCAGGACCGCCGCGACGACGTGGAGGCCGCCGCCTTCTACGACCTGATCGAGAACCACGTCGCCCCGCGCTTCTACGACCGCGACCCGGACGGCGTGCCGGAGCGCTGGATGCGGATGGTGAGCCAGACCCTGCGCGGCCTGGGGCCGCAGATCCTGGCCAGCCGGATGCTGCGCGACTACACGCACCACTACTACGCGCCGGCGGCGGAGTCGCTGGGTCGGATGGTGGGCAGCGGCTTCAGCGGCGCCAAGGAACTGGCGGCGTGGCGGGAGCAGGTGATCGAGGCGTGGCCGGCCGTGCACGTGGTGCACGTGGACTCGGCGGGGGCGGGGGACAGCCCGGCGCTGGGCGCCAGCCTGACCCTGCGCGCCGAGGTGTACCTGAACGACCTGAACCCCGCCGACCTGGACGTCCAGGCCGCGTACGGCACGGTGGACCAGTCCGACCAGCTGCACGACGTGGTGACGGTTTCGATGAAGTACGTGGGCGACGGCGACGGCCGCGGCCGGTACGAGGCGAACATTCCTCTGGACCGGGCGGGTGCTTTCGGGTATACCGTCCGGGTGCTGCCGCACCACGACCTGCTGGCCGGCCCCGCTGAGCTGGGGCTGGTCGCGATGGCGTAGTGAAGTGTCCAGTCGAGTGCTGTTGAGCCCCCGGTTGGAGGCATAAGTCTGGATACGGCAGGGTAATAGGGCGAACGTTGAGTTTGGTCCGTCGGCGTGGGGCGGGTTGACGACCTCTTTGGTCTAGTCCAATCTGTGACGGGGAGCGGGAAGTCGCCGCGCGCCGGTAACGAGGAGGTGCCTTCATGGCCCGCGCCCACGGCCGGCAGCCCAACCCGCCGAATCCGCTACGGAACCGCCGCCCGTACCCGCGGCCGGCGGCGGCCGGAGCCGGCCCGCAGGCCACGGCGCAGGCCGCCGCGCCGGTGCCGAACGGCCTGTTCACGCAGCAGGCACCCCCGGCGGCACCACCACCGGACCACCTCCTCATGGTGGGGGAACCGGCCGGCCCCACCCCTCCACCGGCCGGTTCTCCCGGTGCGCCGGTCGGCGGCGGGTTCCTGCGCTCGGTGCACATGACCCCGGCCGGGGCGGCGGGCAACCCGCTGCCGCTCGTCCAGGCCCTCGACCAGATCGGCGGGATGGGTCTCGACCCTGGCGTGACGTTCCTGGTCGGGGAGAACGGGGCCGGCAAGTCGACGCTGCTCGCGGCGATGGCGGCGGCGGCCGGCCTGGAGGCGGGCTTCGACCCGCTCGCCAACGGCGTCTCGCTGAACTGGGCGTCCAGCCCGCGCACCGGTTTCGTCTCCCGCGGCGAGGCCCCGTCCGAGCGGTTCGAGCCTGGCGGGCTGTACCTCATCGACGAGCCGGAGGCGACGCTGTCGGTGCGCGGCTGCATGGCGCTGCTGCGCGACCTGTACGACCTGGCCTGGGCCGGCGCGCAGTTCTTCGTGATCACCCACTCGCCGCTGCTGATGGCGGTGCCGGGCGCGACGATCTGGCAGATCGACGCGGAGGGCCTGCGCCAGGTGAACTACCAGGCCAGCGACAACTACCAGCTGATGGCCGACTTCCTGGCCAACCCGGAACAGTACCTGCGGTACCTCTTCTCCGGCGGTACGGGCTGATTGTGAGGACGGCGCGGTCCCGGGCCATACTTCCCCCGTGACCGAACCGCCCCGTGGATCCGGGTCCGACCCGTGGACCCTGCCCGGCTCCGAGCCGCCGGCCGCCAGCCCGCCGCCGCAGTACGGCCAGCCCCAGTACGGTGGCCAGCCGCCCCAGTACGGCGGCGGTCAGCCGCAGTACGGCCAGCAGCCGCCCCAGCCGCCGCAGCCGCCTCAGTCCCCGCAGTACGGCCAGTACGGCCAGTACGGCGGCCCGCCACCGGGCCAGCCGCCCGTGTACGCCGGCGGCCAGCCGCAGTACGGCGGCGGGTACGGCCCGCCACCCGGCCGCAACGGGCTGGCCATCGCGTCCCTCATCCTCGGCATCATCGCGATCGTGCCGATCTCCATCGGTCTGGCGATCGCGGCCCTGGTGCAGACCTCGCGCACCCGGCAGAAGGGCCGCGGCCTCGCGATCGGCGGCATCGCCGCGTCCTGCGTGTGGTCGGTGATCATCGTGCTGGGGATCGTCTGGGCAGCCAAGAACCTGGGGGTGGAGCGGGACAGCGCCGGCCACGTGACCAGGGGCGGCCTGGTCCCGGTCAACGACCTCAAGGTCGGCGACTGTCTCCAGTTCGACCAGAACCCCGGCGCGCTGGTCAAGGTCACCAAGTGCGCCGACTCGCACGACAGTGAGGTCATCGCCCGCGCGCCGATCAGCACCAGCGGCAACTTCACCAGCGGTGACGACGCCAAGGTCGCCGGCAACGTCAACTGCACCCAGATCATGGCCGCGACCTTCACCGACGATGAGCTCAAGGTCGCGCCGCTGCTGCGGGTCACGTACTTCTACCCGAAGGACCACAGCGCCTACAAGAGCGGCCTCAAGCAGGCGATCTGCATGATCACCGACCAGTCGAGCAGGTACACCGGCACGCTGCGGGAGCGGCTGAAGGTGCCGGACAGCCAGCCGGCCGCCGACGGCAGGTGGATCGACGGCGCGACGCTGCAACCCGGCCAGTGCTTCGACGTGGTGGAGCCACGGAAGGTCCCGACCACCGTGTGGGTGTTCGCGAGCTGCAAGGCTCCGCACAACGCGCAGGCCGCGCTGCGCAAGGCGCTGCCGGCGGGCCCCTACCCGGACGCCGACGCGGCCGGCAACGCCTGCCAGGAGCCGGTCAGCAAGAAGGTCGCCGCCTGGAAGGGCAAGCCGTCCGGCACCCAGTTCGCCGTCGCCGGCCGGCTGCCGACCGAGACGGCGTGGGCGGCCGGCGACCGCAACGTCGTGTGCGCCGTGCTGGCCCAGCCCCGGGTGAGCGTGGCGATGCCCTGATGGGGCCGGCGGATCCGTACGCCCCACCGGCCGGGGCGGTCGCGGAACCGGGGCCGGCGGGACGCCGCGTCGTGACCGTCGCGGTGGCGGCGGTCGGCGCGCTCGTGCTGGCCGTGGGAGCGGCGGTGCTCGGCGCGGTCGCGTTCGACCGGCACCATCACGGCCCCCGGGTCACCCACGACGGCCAGCGGCCGCTCGCCGGGCTGCCGGCCGGCACCTGCCTGGACCTGCCCCAGCCGGGCGCGGTGCTGGTCGGGGTGCACGACTGCGGGTCGCCGCACGACGCGGAACTGCTCGGCGCCGGGCCGGCCCCGGACCCGGCGGCCGGCCCGACCGCCGCCGACGACACCTGCGCGCAGCGGGAGGCCGCCGCCTTCACCGACACCGAGCTGGCCCGCGCGCCGACCCTGCAGGTGGTGGCGCTGGCCGCTCCGGACGGCACGGTGCGGTGCGCGCTGCACGACACCGGCGGGCCGTACCGGGGCAGCCTGCGCCAGCGGCTGCAGGCCACCCCGCAGCTGCCCGGTTCGCTGAGCTGGCGGCCGGCGGCCGCGCTCCAGCCGGGCGAGTGCTTCAACACCTCGCCGGCCGGCGAGGTGCCCGCGACCGTGGGCGTGCTGGCCTGCGCGCTGCCGCACGACGCGCAGGTGGTGCGGCGCGACCTGGTGGCGGCGTACACCCCGGCGCTGGCCACCACGGCGCTGGTGGCCTGCGGCACGTCGCTCCCGCCCGGCGGGGGCACGCCGGTCAGGCCGGCGGCCCGGACCCCGACCGCCGGCCAGTTCGCGACCGGCGACCACACCGTGGTGTGCGTCGCCACCACCGCCCACCGCCGCACCGGCCCGCTGTAGGAGGGGACCACGTCGTACGACCCGTCCGACCCGTACGCGCCACCGCCGCCGCCGGCCGCGCGGTGGGAGGCGCCGTACCCGTACGGCCAGCCCCGCCGGCGGGACAGCCTCGCCGTCGCCTCGCTGGTCCTCGCGCTGTTCGCGGTCGTCCCGGTCGCGGTCGTGCTCGCGGTCGTCGCGCTGGTACGGCTGCGCCGCGGCGGCAAGCCCGGCCGCGACCTGGCGATCAGCGCGCTGATCGTCTCGCTGGCCTGGACCCTGCTGGTGCTGGCGATCGTCGCCCGCGGCCTGCCCGCCCCACCCACCGAGTCCGCGCCGGCCGGCGACGAGCGGCCGCTGTACGAGCTCTCCGTGGGTACCTGCTTCGTCGCCGACATCGACGACGTCACCCCGGTGTCCTGCCGGGAGCACCACCAGGGCGAGGTCATCGCGCGGGTGGCGATCCCGGCCTCCGCCTCCTCCGGCGTCGTCCATGCGGAGTGCTGGCAGGTCGAGGCGGTGAGGTTCACCGACGAGGAGCTTCGCGCGGCGCCCGAGCTGGAACTCACCGGCAACGCGCCGAGCGACGCCGACGGCCAGCCGGTCGGGACGGCCGCCTGCGCCCTCTACGATCCTCACGGCGAGTACCGGGGCACGCTGGACGAGCGGCTGCATGTCCCACCGGACCGGCGCGACCCGGTCCTGGAGTGGCGGGACGCCGGCAAGATGTCGACCGGCGAGTGCCACCTGGTCGACCCTGGCGACGTGCTGCCGGAGCGGCTGCTGATGGTGGACTGCGCGCTGCCGCACAACACCACCGTTCTCAGCGTCAGCACCCCGGACCTCCGGCCGGCCGATGACCAGGCGCGGGTCGCCTGTGCCGCCGCCGTCACCACGGCCGACAGCGGCCTCGTCCCGCCGGCCACGCCCAGGACGCCCCGCGCGCGGGTGCCGACCGCGGCGCAGTGGGCCGCCGGCGACCACGCGGTGGTGTGCGCGGCCGTCGCCGACCACCGGTACACCGGACAGTCGTACCGCTGACCGGTCATGCCGGCACGCCGAACTATCCGGGACGCAGGGCGGCCACGCTGCGGGGCGGGATGACGTAGGCGGTGCCGGCCGGCACCGGATCGACGCCGATCGGCTCGCCGGTGGGCGTGTTGGTGTCCAGCTCGACGTGGTACTTGCCGGCGTACGGCTGGCCGGGCAGCGTGAACGCGCACGGCTCCGCGCCGGCGTTCAGGAGCAGCAGCCAGGAGTCGCCGGACAGCCGCTCGCCGTGCGGGCCGAGCCGGCGGCCGCGACCGTCGAAGTACGCGCCGAGCACGCGGGACTGCGACGACCAGTCCGCCGGGGTCATCTGCCGGCCGTCCGGCCGGAACCAGGCCAGGTCCGGGACGGCCGCGTCGTGGTCGACGGGCTGGCCGGTGTAGAAGCGGTGCGCGCGCACCGACGGCATCCGCCGCCGCAGCGCGAGCAGCCGGCGCACCAGCTCCGGCAGGCCGCCGGTGTCGGCGTCCCAGTCCACCCAGGAGACCTCGTTGTCCTGGCAGAACGCGTTGTTGTTGCCGCGCTGGGTACGCCAGCGCTCGTCGCCGGCCAGCAGCATCGGCACGCCGGGGGTGAGCAGCAGGGTGGCGAGCATGGCCCTGGCCAGCGACCGGCGGATCCGCAGCAGGTCCTCGTCGTCGCCCTCCACGCCGAGGTTGACGCGCACGTCGCCGTTCATGCCGTCGGTGTTGCCGTACCCGTTCGCCTCGTTGTGCTTGTCCGCGTACGACACGATGTCGCGCAGCGGCGAGCCGTCGTGGCAGGTGACGTAGTTGACCGAGTTGTCCGGCGCCTTGCCGCCGAACACGTCCGAGGACCCGGACAGCCGGAAGCCCAGCTCGCGCAGCTCGCACCCGGTCAGCCAGAACCGCCGCACGCCGTCCCGGAACCGGTCGTTCCACTCCGCCCAGCCGCGCGGGAACCGGCCCAGCGCGTACCCGTCCGAGGCGTCCCACGGCTCGGCGATCAGCTTCACCTGGCGCAGCACCGGGTCGGCGAACGCGGCCTGCAGGAACGCCGCGTTCGGCTCGAACCGGCGCGGCGAGCGGGCCAGCACCGGCGCCAGGTCGAACCGGAAGCCGTCCACGCCCAGCACGGTCACCCAGTACCGCAGCGCGTCCAGCACCAGCCGCAGCCCGGCCGCCCGGCGGGTGTCCAGCGAGTTGCCCGTTCCGGTGTAGTTGGAGTAGCCGGCCTGCGCGGTGCGCGGCAGCCGGTAGTACGCCCGGTTGTCCAAGCCGCGCAGGCACAGCGTCGGCCCGTGCTCGTTGCCCTCGGCGGTGTGGTTGAACACCACGTCGACGATGACCTCCAGGCCGGCCTCGTGCAGCGCGTGCACCATCGCCCGGAACTCGCCCACCTGGCCGCCCCAGGTGGCGGCGTAGCCGGCGTGCGGAGCGAAGAACGCGATCGGGTTGTACCCCCAGTAGTTGACCAGACCGCGCTCGCGCAGGTCCGGCTCGTCCAGGAAGTGCGCGACCGGCATCAGCTCCACGGCGGTGACGCCGAGCCCGGTCAGGTAGTCGACGCAGGCCGGGTGGGCGAGGCCGGCGTAGGTGCCGCGCAGGTGCTCCGGCACGTCCGGGTGGCGGCGGGTGAAGCCGCGCACGTGCAGCTCGGTGAGCACCGTGTCGGCGAGCGGGATGCCGGGCCGGTTGGCGGCCGGGTCGGGCCCGTCCGGCGCGCCGACCACCACCGACTTGGGAACGTACGGCGCGGAGTCGGTGGTGTCGGGCACCGGGCCGTGCGGGTCGCCGGCGTACCCGTACACCGGGCCGGCCGGGTCGTAGTCGCCGTCCACCGCCCTCGCGTACGGGTCGAGCAGCAGCTTGGCGGGGTTGCAGCGGTGCCCGCGGGCGGGGTCGTACGGCCCGTGCACCCGGAACCCGTACCGCTGGCCGGGCCCGATCCCGGGCAGGTACCCGTGGAAGATCCCGTCGGTCCGCTCCGGCAGGTCGACGGCGGTCTGCTGCCCCGCCGCGTCGAACAGGCACAGCTCGACACGGGAGGCGACGTTGGAGAGTACGGCGAAGTTGACGCCGCCCCCGTCAAAGGTCGCCCCCAACGGTTCAGGAGCCCCGGGCCACACCCCTTTCACGTTAACTGACAGGCGCTACTGGAGGTCGCGGCGGTGGAAGGCGACGGTGCCGCCGGCGGTGGCGAGGACGGCGTACGCGAGCAGGACCAGGGCGGCCCGGTGCGAGCCGGCGGCGAGCCAGTCCCGGGCCGCGTCGCCGGGCAGCCAGCGCAGGCCAGGGTGCCACCAGGCGCGGACACCGGCCTCGGACACCACGGCGAGGGCGGCCAGCAGGGCCAGGCCGGCGCCGGTGGTACGGGCGAGCGCGGCGATGCCGAGCCCGGCCAGCGCGGCGGCGGCGACCAGGGCGACCGCGCGGCCGCCGGCCAGCAGCAGCGCGCGGTCGGCGGCGGCGTACTCCCGGTGCCGGCGGGCCACCAGCGCCCAGGCGCCCA
>JBJMIH010000026.1:0-18188 GCA_045806985.1 Mycobacteriales bacterium
GAGGTCGGCTGCGTGTACAAGATGGTGCGGCTGGGCCACACCCCCGATGCCACCAAGCTGCTCGACGACCTGGCCAGCTTCCGGCCGACGTTCCTGCTGGCCGTGCCGCGGGTGTTCGAGAAGGTCTACAACACGGCGAAGCAGAAGGCGCACGGCGACGGCAAGGGCAAGATCTTCGACGCGGCCGAGGCGACGGCGGTCGCCTACAGCGAGGCGCTGGACCGCGGCGGGCCGGGCCTCGGGCTGAAGGCGAAGCACGCGCTGTTCGACCGGCTGGTGTACGGCAAGCTGCGGGCCGCTGTCGGCGGCCGGTGCGTGGCCGCGATCTCCGGCGGCGGGCCGCTCGGCGCGCGGCTCGGGCACTTCTTCCGCGGCATCGGGCTGAACATCTACGAGGGCTACGGGCTGACCGAGTCCACCGCGGCCGCCACGCTCAACCTGCAGAACGCGCAGAAGGTCGGCTCGGTCGGCCGGCCGATCCCGGGCACCGCGGTGCGGATCGGTGACGACGGCGAGATCCTGCTCAGGGGCGGCAACATCTTCCGGCGGTACTGGAACAACCCGGCCGCGACCGCCGACGCGCTCAGCGACGACGGCTGGTTCTCCACCGGCGACCTCGGCGAGCTGGACGAGAACGGGTACCTGACGATCACCGGCCGGAAGAAGGAGATCATCGTCACCGCCGCCGGCAAGAACGTGGCGCCGGCGGTGCTGGAGGACCGGCTGCGGGCGCACCCGCTGATCAGCCAGGCGATGGTGGTCGGCGACCGGAAGCCCTTCGTCGCCTGCCTGGTCACCATCGACCCGGAGGCGTGGCCGGGCTGGCTGGAGCGGAACGGCAAGCCGGCCGGTGCCACGGTCGCCGAGCTGATCGAGGACGCTGAACTCGTCGCCGAGATCCAGGCCTGCGTCGACGAGGCCAACAAGGCCGTGTCGCGGGCCGAGTCGATCCGCAAGTTCCGGATATTGGCCGATGATTTCACTGTGGAGAACGAGATGCTCACCCCGTCGTTGAAGGTCAAGAGGAACGTGGTGATGACCGAATACGCCGGAGACGTGGAGGCGATCTACTCGTCGTGATACGGGCTCGGGGGGACGTGCCGCTCGCGCTGCCCGCGCTGTCGCACGCCGACCAACGGCGGCGGAGGCCGCTGGTGGACGCGCTGGCGCACGGGTTCCACGGCGTCGAGGTGGACGTCTGGCTGCATGACGACAAGCTGCTGGTCGGGCACGACCGGCACGAGATCCGCCACGACGGCGTGTTCGAGGACCTGTACCTGCGGCCGCTGTTCGACCGGGTGGTGGGGTCCGGCGGGCAGGTGTACCCGGGGTACGACCTGTCGTTCCTGCTGCTGGTGGAGCTCAAGTCGGCGGACGCGGTGGCCGGGTACCATGCCCTGCACGAACTGCTCGCGAAGTACTCGGACATGCTGGACGAGCACCGCGCCGACGGCACCGTGATCCGGCGCGCCGCCGAGGTGATCGTCACCGGCAAGCCGCGCCGCGACCTGATGCGGGCCCAGGACGTGCGGTGGGCGGCCTGCGACGGCGACATGAACTGGCTGGAGCACGGCGACCCTGTCGACCTGGTACCGCTGATCAGCGCCCGCTGGCGGCACGTGATGCGCTGGTGGGGGCACGGGCCGATCCCGCCGGGCCAGCGCGCCGCCCTGCGCGCCGCCGTCCACCGGGCGCACGCCCAGGGCCGCCGGTTCCGGTTCTGGGGCGCCCCCGACCGCTTCGGCCCCACCCGCCAGCTGGTCTGGCGGGAACTCGTCCGCGCCGGTGTCGACTACATCGCCACCGACCGCCTCACCGCACTCGCCACCGCCCTCCGCCGGCAGGCCCAGTAACGCCCCGCGTACCCACTTTTGGGCCAGGTCAGCGGGTGGTGAGCGGGGGGCGGCGCAGGACGAGCTTGGTGGGGCAGCGTGTCGCCGTCGCAGCGACCGGCGACGAACGGGGGCTCGGGGCGCTCGCGCCACGCGAGGTGGTTGGCGCGCAGGAGGTTCAGCTCCCGCATCGGCGTCAGCCGGTCGCCGCCGCGTCGGACGCGCTCGGGGTGAGGAGGGTGTGCAGGCGGTTGGCGAGCAGGTCCCAGCGCCACTCGCGCTCCACCCAGGCGCGGCCGCGGCGGCCCATGGCGGCGGCCTCGGCGGGGTCGGCGAGAAGGTCGGCGACGCGGCCGGCGACCTGGTCGACGTCGCGGCCGTCGACGACGTGGCCGGTCTCGCCGGGCAGGACGGCGTCGGGGGCGCCACCGGAGTCGCCGGCCACCACCGGCCGGCCGACCGCGGAGGCCTCCAGGTAGACGATGCCGAGGCCCTCGACGTCCAGGCCGAGGTGGCGGGTGCGGGCCGGCATCGCGAAGACGTCGCCGGCGGCGAAGTACCCGGGCAGCTCCGGGCCGGGGACCTTGCCGGTGAACACCACGTCGTCGGCGACGCCGAGGGAGGCGGCGAGGCGGTGCAGGCGGGGGAAGTCGGGGCCGCCGCCGACGATGAGCAGGGCGGCGCCCGGCACCCGGCGCTGGATGGCGGGCAGCGCCCTGATCAGCACGTCCTGGCCCTTGCGGGGGACGAGCCGGGACACGCACACCACCGTCGGCCGGTCGCTCAGGCCCAGCTCGGCGCGGATGCCGGCGCCGTCGACACCCGGGTGGAACGCGCGGGTGTCCACGCCGGGCGGCAGCCGTACCAGCTCGGGGTGCGGGCCGAACGCCCCGGCGATGCGGCGGCGGGTGTACTCGCCCAGGTACGTCACCACGTCCACCTGCCGGCCCACCCGGCGCAGCAGCTGGCGTGCCACCGGCAGCGCCGCCCAGCCGGCCTCGTGCCCGTGCGTGGTGGCGACGAACCGCTCCACCCCGGCCCGGCGCAGGCCGGAGCTGAGCAGGCCGAGCGGGGCGGCCGCGCCGTACCAGACCGTGTCGCAGCCCTCCGCCCTGGCCACCGCGCTGATCCGCCGCAGCGCCTCCGGGGTGGGCACCAGCAGGCCGGTGGGGTGCCGCACCACCGGGAACGGCTGCTCGGCGTCGAAGCGGGCCGCGCCCTGGTACGTCGACGCGTACACCACCAGCGACCCGGGCGGCTGGCGGACGGCCAGGGCGTGCACGAACGACTGGATGCCGCCGATCCGCGGCGGGAAGTCGTTGGTGACGACGAGCGTGCGGCTCACCGGCGACCCTCCGCCGCGTGGGCCGCCGCCCAGTCCCGCGCCATCGCGATCCGCCCCGGCGCGGTCGGGTGGTCGGTGAACAGCAGGTAGTCGACCGGGTTCGGGTCGAGGTCGGACAGGTTGGTCACGGCCAGCCGTTTCTGCATCGTCACGAACGTGTCGGGGTCGCGGGTCAGGTCGAGGGCGTGCCGGTCGGCCCTGGCCTCGATCTGTCTGGACACCCAGGCCTGCGCCGGCTGGGTGGCCAGCCCGGCCAGGGCGGCCAGCAGGAACAGCAGCGGCAGCACCCGCGCGTCGCCGGGCCCGTCCACCCCGGCCGCCGCCAGCAGCCGGGACCAGCCGAGCAGCAGGTACGCCGCCACCATCGCGGCGGCCGCCCCGAGCGCGCCGAGCACGGTGCCGTACAGCACGTCCTGGCGCTTGGCGTGCCCCAGCTCGTGGGCCACCACCAGCCGCACCTCCTCGGGCGAGGCGTCGCGCAGCAGCGTGTCGTACACGACGATCCGCCGGCTCGCGCCGAACCCGGACACGTAGGCGTTCAGCGCGGTGGTCCGCCGGCTGGCGTCCGCCACCAGCACGTCCGACACCCGCACGTGGTCGCGGGCGGCCAGGTCGAGCAGGTCGGTGCGCAGCGGGCCGGCGGCCATCGGGGTGAACTTGTTGAACAGCGGCTCCACCACCAGCGGGTACCCGAACGACAGCGCCACCACCAGCGCCGCCGCCCCGCCCGCCGTCCACACCCACCAGGACCGCGGGAACGCCCTGGCCAGGCCGACGAACGCGACCGCGACCACCATCGTGAGGACGGCCGCCAGCAGCACCGACTTGACCACGTCGCCGGCCCAGCCGGACCACGGCTGCCTGGACAGGCCGTACCGGCGCCGGACGTGCTGCGACCAGGCCGCGAACGGCAGCGTCAGGGCCTGGCCGAGCACGGTGAGCGCGACCGCGCCCCACAGCGCCTGGCGCAGCCAGCCGCCGCCGACCAGCCCGACCAGCCGGGCACCCAGCGGGGTCAGGCCGAGGACGCCGGCCAGTACCAGGGAGGTGAGCAGGGCGGCGTACGAGCCGGGCCGCAGCGCCCGGTGGAAGGCGCTCTCCCTCGCCACCTGGGCCGGGGTGAAGTCGCGGGACACCGACACCGGCGTGTGGCCGCCGGGCGGGTCCGGCCGCACGTGCCGGGGCGTGGTGCGGGCGATCCCGAGCGCGAGCGCCGCGAGCAGGCCGGCCAGCACGATCGCGGCCACGGTACGCGTGCTCAACTGAGCTGCTGCTCCACGTAGTTCCGCCAGTCCGCGGTGAACTGCTCGGTGGTCATGTTGAGCACCGTACGCAGTCCTGCGGACACGGCCGCGTCCGGCTCCCCCGACGCCGTGCCGACCGTCCGGTAGAACCGCACCAGACCGCCCTGCCCGGCCTTGTCGACGATGAACCGGCAGGCCAGCCATGCCTTCTCGTACGCCTGGGCGAGCTTGCCGTTGGTGGCGCCGAAGTCGTCGTTGCTGGGCAGGTCGCCGACTGGCGTGCCGCCGTGCAGGTCGTTGGCCAGCTCGCGGGCGGCGCTGCGGACGCTCACCCCGGAGTCGAGGTACCCGAGGTAGTCGGCGAAGCCCTCGGCCAGCCAGGTCGGGGTGCCCTTGGTGGTGAGCGCCCGGCTGGCCACGTGGGTGATCTCGTGGCGGATCACCACCCGCTTGCCGAGCTGCGGCAGGTGGTCGAACGTCGCCGGGTTGACGATCACCCGCGCGCCGACCGGCGGCGCGTCGGACGGCAGCTCGGCGGTGGTGACGGCGGCGATCTGCGACATGTCGGTGGTGTCGTCCAGGATCCGGCCCAGCTCGTCGGCGGTCGCCGGGACCACCACCACGACCTTCTGGCCCCAGTCGGTCCCCCACACCTTGGTCACCGCCGGCACCGCGTCATCGGCCAGCCCGACCAGCCTGGTCATCAGCGACCCGGACTGCGGGTGGCCGATCACCAGCGAGTGCGCGCCGCGCTTGACCGCGACCGGGCCGAAGTCCCAGGGCAGCCGGCCGCTGTGCAGCTTGAGGGCGTCCGCGTCGGTGTCCGCGGCGAGGTACCAGTGCTGGGCGCGGTGGACGAACGTGAAGTACTCGCGGACCGGCGTCGGCGAGTCGTCGAAGCCGGCGAGCGCGTAGTCCAGCTCCACGTCGGGCATCCAGGTGGCGGCGCCGGCGTACCGGGCCAGCGCCGCGCTCGGCATCGCGGTCTCGTGCTGGGGGTCGAGTTCGTAGCTCCAGGACGAGAACTGCACCTGGGCCAGGTTGTCGAAGACCGCCGCCTGCTGGTTGCGGAAGTCGGCGGCCTGCGGGTCCAGGCCGGCCAGGAAGCCGGCCCTGTCGTGGCCGAGCACCGCGCGGGCCCTGGCGTCGAGGACGGACTTGATCGCCTTGCCCCAGGTGGAGCGCTCGCGGGGGGTCAGCCGGCTCTCGCTGCCGCTGGACAGGCCGGAGGACAGCGGGCGGGGTTCGGCGGCACGGGCCTGGGAGGCGGCGCGGTGGTCGTGTAACCGATTCACCACCGCCGCCGAGCCGGCCACGGCCAGCTCACCGGCCAGCGCGACCGCCAGCGCGGCAACGGCCCACCGAGGTGGATCCCGCCGCCACCGCGCCGTCGCCGTCACCCGACCATCCTAAAGACAGGCCGCCCGATCATGGATGCCCGGCCGCCCCGAATCGCGGGCAGCCGCCCCACCTCCCCGCCGCCGCCGCGATACCCCACGAGACACCCACCCGGACGCGATCGCCCGCGCGCCAACAACGCACCCAGCCCAAACCCTCCACCTCGGCAGCCGAAACCCCTGCCTCCCACCGCCGCGATGCCCCACGCGGGACACCCGCACCCTGGCGTGATCACCCCGCGCGCCAGGAACGCACGCGGCGCGAAACTCCGCCTTGGCCGCCGAAACCCGCTTCCCGCCGGCGCGATGCCACGCGGGGGCACCCGCACCCTGGCGCGATCGCCCCGCGCGCCAAGAACGCACGCGGCGCGAAACTCCGCTTCCCGCTGCCGCCGCGATGCCCCACGCGGGACACCAGCGCTCGGGCGCGATCGCCCGCGCGCCAAGAACGCGGGACACCCGGACCCCGGCACGATCGCTCGCGTGGCAGGAACGCGCGCGGTGCGGACCCCGCCTCGGCCGCCGAAACCCGCTTCCCGCCGGCGCGATGCCACGCGGGGGCACCCGCACCCTGGCGCGATCGCCCGCGCGCCAGGAAGGCGCGCGGCGCGGATCTCCGCCTTGGCGGCGGAGAGCTGGGTCCGGGTACCCCGACCGGGCACTCCGGTGAGTGAGCTACGGGCGGCCGGCCGCTACCAGGTGGCCGCCCGCGCTGACCGGGGCGTACTTGACGGACTCGCCGGGCTCGGGGGCGTGGATCATGGTGCCGCCGCCGACGTAGATGCCCACGTGGTGGATGGCGCTGAAGCTGGAGCCGAAGAACACCAGGTCGCCGGGTGCCAGCTCGCTGGTCGGGATGCGGTGCACGGAGACTGCCTGCTCGTAGCTCTGGTGCGGCAGGTCCACCCCGGCGTGGCCCCACGCCCATTCGGTGAGGCCGGAGCAGTCGAAGCTGCCCGGGCCGTCCGCGCCCCACTCGTACGGCTTGCCGAGCGCCCTCTTCGCCCACTCCACCGCGACGGCGGCGGCGCCGCTGGGCGGCGGGACGGAGCCGAGGTCCGGCGGTGTGCCCATGTCGGTGCTGCGGGTGCTGAGGCCGTACTGGGAGATCAGCGAGTCCCGCTGCGCCTCCAGGCTGGACTTGTTGGCGAGCTGCTGCTCGGCGGCGGCCCGCGCCTGGCCGGCCTTGTCGACCTCCACCTTGGCGTCGGTGAGCTGCCTCTCCAGGTCACGGCGCGCCTTGACGAGCTGGTCGAGGTTGCCGCGCTGCTGCTCGCTGAGGTGGTTGAGGGTGGCCATCTGGTCGAGGAAGGTCTGCGGCGAGTTGGTTTCGAGCAGCGAGGTCAGCTCGCTGACCCGGCCGCCGCGGTAGGCGGCGGCCGCCCACTCGGCGACCGCCTCGCTCAGGCCGTCCACCTTGCCCTGCTGGCTGTCGATCTGCGCCTGCAGGCCGGACTGTTTCGCCTTGGCCTGGTCCTCGTCGTACTTGGCCTTGTTGTACGCCTCGGCCATGTCCCCGAGCTGCTGGTTGATCTGGGCGACCTTCTGTTTCGCCTGATCCCTGGTCATCGGCGGGTCGGCCCGCCCGACAGCGCCGACGACGGCGACGCTGAGGACTGCCACCAGCGGCAGCGTCAGGAAACGTACGCGGTGTGCGATCGATCGTGCGGTCACCACAGTATGAATCCCTATGAATTTCTTCCCGGTGGGCGCTGCCCAGCGACGCCAGGGGTCGGCGACGGACGACCGGACAGAACCTCGCGCGAGGTTAGGGCCTCACTGGTGGCTCTGCAAGCTGTCTCGCCTACTTTCCGTGACTTACTCCTCTCTTCGACCCGCTGAGCGAGTCGGACCTGGGCAGTGAGCTGCTGGTTCTCCGGGACCGCGACGGCATGGCGCCGGGTTGGTCACGACACGCCCGGGAGCCGCGCCGCACCACCGTCCACTACGGAGCCGCGGGCGGCCCGTCACCCGGCGGCGGCCGGGTCGTTATCCCACGCGGAGCGATAATGCTGTCACGAGGCGTGACGTCGACGCACTTCGCCTCGGGGCCGTCCCCTCCCCCGGGCCACCGGCACGAGTTGCAGCCGCGGCACCAGGTTCGCGTCGGCGAGTACGTCCAGGGCGCGGCGTTCCGTGGCGTCCAGATCGACCGGACCCTCGGACGTGTCGTGCCCCAGCAACACCCCCACCACGCAGTCCTGGCAGGCCAGTTGCCGCACCGCGCACCGCTCGCAGTCGATGAGCATCGTCCACTCCTCACGTCGGGGCCGGAACCCGTTTCCGACCTTCGTGAGGAACGCTAGCGGTGGGGTACGACAGTTTCGGGCGGCTCAACCACGGTCGAGGCGGCGGACGAGCGCTGCCGAGGCGGCGGGGTAGGCGCCATGCCGGCGGACGCCGTCGGCGACCTCGCGGTCGCTGGACACCACGACGATCGGCCGGCCCGGCGGCTCGGCCCGGACCAGCGCGCGGATCAGCTCGTCGGCGGTCTGCCCGCGCCGGCTGAACAGCACCCGCACCCCGCGCGGCGCGTTCGGCGCGACCGGCAGCCGTTCCGCACCGTCGAAGACCACCGTGACCTCGGCGCCGGTCTGCGCGGCCAGCCCGCCGAGCCCGGACACCAGCCGGGACCGCTGCGCCTCCAGCGTCAGGTCGCCATACCCGGTCTTCGTCACGTTGTACCCGTCCACCACCAGGTGCACCCTGGGCAGCCCGAGCAGCTGGTCGAGCTGGGCCGGCTCCTCCACGAACGAGCCCGGCCTGGCCTCCCGCGGCCCGGCCGCCGCGCTGGCGACCAGGTCGGCCGGCCGGTCGTCGGTCGGGGTGAGGGCCAGCTCGCGGCGCAGCCCCTGGGCCGCGTCCAGGATCGTCTGGAGCAGCAGCCACAGCCGGGTGTCCTCGACGTTGCGGCCCTCCCTGGCGGCCCGCCTCGCCGCGTCCACCGCCGTCTCCGCGTCGGCCAGCCGGGATCGCATCCGCCGCAGGTCGGCCTCGAGGTTGGACACCACCGACGCGTGCCGGGACCGCTCCTCCGCCAGCTCGGCGGCGGCCCGCTCGGCGGCGCGCTGCGCCTCCTTCACCCCCCGGCCCTGGTCGCGGATCTTCCGCCGGAGCGCGTCCGCCTCCGCCTTGGCCTCGGCCAGCTCGCCCCTGAACTGCTCGGCCTGTTCCTTGAGGGCGGTACGGGCCTCGTCGAGCTGCCGGGCCAGCCGGTTCACCGCCTGCTCGGCCTGCTCGACCTCGCGCTCGGCCACCCGCTCCCGCAGCCGCTCGCCGGCCCGCCCGACGTGCGCCTGCCAGCCGTCCGGCCGCAGCAGGTACGCCAGCGCGGCCACGTCCACCGGGTCGGCGGCGGCCGGCACCGTGCCGTCCCGGAGCGCGGCGGCCAGCTCCGGCAGCGCCTCCTCGGCCACCTCCCCGACCCGGCCGCGGAAGTCCGCGTCGGTCTCCAGCGCGGTGGCCAGCGCCGGGCCGGCCAGCCGGGCCCGCTTGGTGGGGGTGAACCGGGCCGCCGGCCGCAGCGCGGGCGGCACCTTGTCCGGCTCCAGCCGGCCGAGCACCTCGGCGGCGACCGCGACCACGCGCTGGCGGACCGGGTCCGGCAGCACGGTCGGCGGCGCACTCGGCGGCCCACTCAGCGGCCCGGTCGGCGGCACGGCCGGGGGTCCCGCCGGCGGCCCACTCGGCGGCCCGGTCGGCGGCACGGCCGGGGGTCCCGCCGGCGGCCCGGCCGGGCTCTCGCCGGTCACACCACACCGTCCGCGCGCAGGGCCGCCACGGCGGCCGGGTCGTACCCGAGGCCGGCCAGCACCGCGCCGGTGTCCGCGCCGAGCGGCGACGGCTCGCCGCCGGCCCGGCCCGGCGTGGCCGAGAATCGGGGTACCACCCCGACCCGGGGAACCACGGTCCCGTCCGGTCGCTTCACGTCCTCGACGGCGCCGCGGGCCCGGTGGTGCGGGTCGGCGAGCGCCTCTGGCAGGTCCAGCACCGGCGCGACGCACGCGTCCACCCCGGCGAACGCGGCCGCCCACTCGTCCCTGGCGCGGGTGGCGAAGGTGGCCGCCAGCCGTTCCCGCAGGTCGGCCTGGGCCGCCGGGTCGTACTGGCGGGCGGCCAGCTCGGCGGGCAGGCCGAGCACGTCGAGCAGGGTGGCGAAGAACCGCTCCTCCAGCGCGCCGACCGCGACGTGCCGGCCGTCGGCACACGCGTACACCTGGTAGCAGGCGAGCCCGCCGCCGAGCATTCCGGTGCCGGTGGCCGGCGGCCGGCCCGACGCCGCGTACACGCCCACGTGCATGGCCAGCCAGGACAGCATCCCGTCGGTCATCGACACGTCGCAGAACTGGCCCTCGCCGGTGCGCTCGCGCGCCCGCAGCGCGGCCAGCACGGCGATCACCGCCATCAGCCCGCCCGCGCCGACGTCGGCCACCTGGAGGTCGGTGTGCCAGGCGTGGCCGGGCGCGCCGGTGAACGACAGACCGCCGGTCAGCGCCAGGTAGTCGATGTCGTGGCCGGCCGCGTCCCGGTACGGCCCGTCCTGGCCGTACCCGGTGATCGCCACGTACACCAGGCCGGGGTTGACCGCGCGCAGCGCCTCGTATCCGGCCCCGAGCCGGTCCATCACGCCGGGCCGGTACGACTCCACCAGCACGTCGGCATCGGCCGCCAGCCTGGTCAGGATCTCGACGCCACGGCTGTCCCTCAGGTTGAGGGTGAGAGAACGCTTGCCGCGGTTGAGCGCCACGTGGGCGCCGGCCTCGCCGTCGGGCAGGTACGGCGGGAAACCCCGCACGTAGTCGCCGCGTCCCGGCTCCTCCACCTTGAGCACGTCAGCGCCGAGGTCGGCGAGGATCATGGTGGCGTGGTCGCCCGGCAGCAGCCGGGTCAGGTCGAGGACCTTGAGCCCGGCCAGTGGCGGGCCTGCGGTCACGGCGACCCCTTCCGCTCCGCTCCGCCCCTCGCCCCGCTCGGGGACGTCGCCGCGCGACGCGCCGTGCTTCCCGGGGCACCGGGTCTGGCCACCAGTTCCACGGTGTCCTCGCCCTGGCACCAGCGGCAGGTCACGCGTTCCACGGTCTCGCCGAGCACCTCACGCTCCTCGACCCGCGACTCCCCCTCCAGGTCGGCGTGCACGTACTCGCGGGTGCGGACGCTGCGCACCACGTCGAAGCGCGTCAGGTTGCCGCAGCGGGCGCACCGCCAGCGGGTCGCGCCGTCAGGGGTGGGTACCGGCACGCGAGGCTCCTTCCTGCTGCTCTGTCGTGACAATGATCCCGCGCCGGGAGGCCGTCCGCAGCCAGGACCCTCCGGGAGGAGTCGGTCAACCGTGAGATTCGCGAGAGTAGGGCACGTCCGGGCCCTGGGTGCCACGGCGTGTCAGTGGACCGGAAATGTCAGGGGTCCGCCGTACGGTGACCGCCGTGACCAGCGCCCATCACTCGACGGATCATCCCGCGGATCGCCCGATGTATCACCAGCCCACCTTCGACGAGCTCGGCGAGCCGCTCCGCGACCTGACCTTCGTGGTGGTGGACCTGGAGACCACCGGCGGGTCGAGCGCCGAGGACGAGATCACCGAGATCGGGGCGGTCAAGGTGCGCGGCGGCGAGGTGGTGGGCGAGTTCGCCACCCTGGTCAACCCTGGCCGGGGCATCCCGCCGTACATCACCCTGCTGACCGGCATCACCGAGCGGATGGTGGTGGAGGCGCCGCCGATCGGGCCGGTGCTGGCCAGCTTCCTGGAGTTCGCCCAGTCGCCGCGCGGCGCGGTGCTGGTCGCCCACAACGCGCCGTTCGACACCGGCTTCCTCAAGATCGCCTGCGCGCGGAGCGAGCGGCCGTGGCCGCCGTTCCGGGTACTGGACACCGCGGTGCTGGCCCGCCGGGTGCTGACCCGCGACGAGACCCCGGACTGCAAGCTGGCCACCCTGGCCCGCCGGCTGCACACCCCGCACCAGCCCACCCACCGGGCGCTGGACGACGCGCGGGCCACCGTGGACGTGCTGCACGCGCTGTTCGAACGGGTCGGCAACCTCGGCGTGCAGACCTGGGACGAGCTGATCTCCTACACCAGGGCGGTGCCGCCGGAGGTGCGCCGCAAGCGGCACCTGGCCGCCGGCCTGCCGCACGCGCCCGGCGTGTACGTGTTCCGCGACCACCGCGGCGAGGCGCTGTACGTCGGCAAGTCTACCGACCTGCGCAACCGGGTCCGGTCCTACTTCGTGTCCGGCGAGCAGCGCACCCGGATCAGGGAAATGGTGGCGCTGGCCGAGCGGGTGGACACGGTGGTGTGCGCGCACGGGCTGGAGGCCGAGGTGCGCGAACTGCGGCTGATCGCCGGGCTGCGGCCGCGGTACAACCGGCGCTCGAAGTTCCCGGAGCGGTCGGTGTTCGTCAAGCTCACCCCCGAGGTGTTTCCCCGGCTGTCGCTGGTCCGGCGGGTGCGCGACGACGGCGCGGTGTACCTCGGGCCGTTCGGGTCCAGCCGGATGGCCCAGCAGGCGATGACCGCCGTGCACGAGGTGCTGCCGCTGCGGCAGTGCACGCACCGGCTCACCGCGCACACCCGGATCAACCCGTGCGCCCTGGCCGAGCTGGGCCGTTGCGGCGCGCCGTGCGCCGGGCACGAGTCGGTGGACACCTACGCGCGGCACGCGGCGGACTTCCGCGCCGCGGTCAGCGGCGACCCGTCCCGGATCGTGGACGGGATGCTGGCCAGGATCGACCTGCTGGGCGCGCGGCAGCGGTACGAGGACGCGGCGGCGGCCCGGGACCGGCTGGCCGCGTTCCTCCGCGCCGCCATCCGGTACCAGCGGCTGGTCGCGCTGACCGGGGTGGCGGAGCTGGTGGCGGCGCGGCCGGCGTTCGCCGGCGGGTGGGAGCTGGCGGTGGTGCGGTACGGCCGGCTGGCCGCCGCCTCGACCGCGCCGGCCGGCGCGTCGCTGTCGCTGGCCGCCGAGGAACTGGTGACGACCGCCGAGACCGTGCTGCCGGGGCCCGGCCCGACCCCGGCGGCCACCGCCGAGGAGACCGAGTGCGTGCTGCGCTGGCTGGACGAGCCCGGGGTGACGGTGCTGGCCGCCGAGGGGGTGTGGAGCTCGCCGGCGGGCGGGGCTGCCCGGTTGGCCGGCTGGCTGGCCAGGGTGGACGAGGCGCGTACCACCCGCGAGGTGTTCGGCGAGCGGTCGCACCGGCCGGAGTCCCGGCCGGCACGACTTGGCTAACAAGTGGTAACAAAACCGGCAACCCTCGCCAACAACTCACCGGTAACCCTTGCTGACACTTCTACCGTGCGGTGATGAGTTCCGTAGAGCCGGAGATCCCGCGGTACCCCGCCGGCGAGGTGCCGGAGACGCTCGCCAGCCGTCCCGAGCTGGCCGCCCGCGGCCTGGCGCCCGGCGGGCCGGTCCGCGGGCACCGCACCGGCCACGGCAGGCCGGTGCCGCTGTACGCGGTGGACGAGGCCATGCCGAAACGGGCCGTCGCGAAGAAGGTCCCCCCGTGCCCGCGCTGCGGCGAGACCCGGGCGGCCGCGGACCGGTGCTGGCGCTGCGAGGTGGAGGACGCCAGCCGCGCCCAGCTCCGTGGCGAGGTCGCCGGCTGGGCCCGCGACCTGCTCGCCGACCCCGAACTGCGGCTGTTCGCCGTCGAGGAGACCCCGCGCGACCGGCTGTTCGGCCGGCTCACCCGGGTCGCCGTCGTCGGGGCGGGCGGCCAGCCGCTGCTCGACACCGCGGTCAGCCCGCCGGCCACCGCCGACCCGCTCGCCGAGCGGGTGGTGCCGGAGGTGGGCGCGGCGCCGTTCGCCGAGGTCGCCCGGCAGCTCGGCGCGCTGCTCGCCGGCCGCCAGGTCGTGGTGCACGGGCTGCGCCGGGTACGCGACCTGCTCGGCTACGAGCTGGACCGGCACCACCTGCGCGACGACCCGGACGGCCGGCCCGGCTTCCCGTGGCACCCGGCCACCGCCGCCTGGCTGGACCGCCCGCACTGGCAGGACGTGGCGGTGTGGCGCGCGGTGTGGGAGGCCAGCCACGGCCGCGAGTACGACCACCTCACCGTTCCCGGCGGCGACGGCACCCCCCGTGGCGATGCCCTCGCCCTCCGGCCCCTGCTCACCGAGCTGGCCGCCCTCGCCCGGACCTCCTAACCCGCGGGCTTCTGGAACACGAGGATGAACCACCCGGACCCGTCGACCAGCGGCTCCCTGCTCCAGTTCCGCCACCGGCCGGTCAGCTCCAGGCCGGCCAGCCGGCCCATCAGCACCAGCTCCGGGACGGAGTGGTACCGGCTCACCGTCGGGTAGAACCGGATCCCGTCCGGGCCCAACATGATGGTCTGCCGCTGGATGACCTGGTCGAGCCGGTTGTGCTTGCGCACCACCACCGTCGCGCCCTCGGTCGCCAGGTCATCACCCCCCGGGCTCACGCCCGTCATCGCGGTCAGGTCGAGCAACATGCCCTCCACCACGAACCGGCCGCCGGGCCGCAGGTGGCGGGCGGCGTTGGCGAAGGTCGACACCTGGTCCTCGAAGTCGTACACCCCCATCAGCGTGTTGGACACGACGATGACCAGGCCGAACCGGCCGAGCCCGGCGTCGCAGCCGGCCATGTCCCCGACCAGCGTCCGCACCCGGTCCCCGGCTGGCTTGGTCGCGATCTTCGCCAGCATCTCCGGGCTGGTGTCGAGCGCGACCACCTCCAGCCCCGCCTCGGCGAGCGGCGCCGCGTGCCGACCGGTACCGGCCCCGAGGTCCAGCACGGGTCCCCCGTCGGCCAGCTCCAACAGTCCCGCCACCGTCGTCGGGATGTCGGTCAGGCCCTGGTGCCACTCGTCGTAGACCTCGGCGAACACCTTGCCGTAGGTCTCCTTGTCGTATCCCTTCATGGCCGCACGCTGGCAAGACATCCTGAAGCCAGGCTGAATCCGCAGGTCAGCGTCAGGGTTGGCGCTCGAAGACGAAGGTGGCGATGTCCAGCGCCACGGGGTGGTGGTGCGGGTCGCGGCGGACGTGCAGGAGTTCACCGGTGTTGGAGCCGGTGTGGCAGCGCCAGCGGTCCGGGGACTCGAGGGTGAAGCGCCAGGGTTCGCGGTCGCCGCTGTCGATCGGGGCGATCTGGGTGACCACGAGTTCGCCGGCGCCGGCGCCGTCGTAGCGGACGTGGAACTCCTGGCCCATCCACCACCACACGCCGGTCAGCGGGGCGATCTCGGCGGGCGGCGCGGCCGGGGCCGGGCGCCAGGGCACCCGCTCGGCCGGCGGCTCGCCGTCCAGCACCGCCTCCAGGACGTCGAGGCCGAGCTGGGCGATTCCCGTGCCGCGCAGGCCGTAGCAGTTCGCGAAGCCGACGACGGCGGTGCCGGAGTCCCGGTGCGCCTGCAGCACGGCCACGTACCCCGGCATCGACCCGGTGTGCCCGACCACCACCCGGTCGCCCCGCCGCCACAGCTCGAAGCCGAGCGCGTGCGCGCTGGTCCACGCGTTGAGATCGGTGATGACCACCGGCGCGACCAGCTCGGCGAGCGTGCCGGCGGCGAGCACGGACGGGTCGGGCGACGCGGCCGGGTCGGCCACGAACGCGGCCCACCGGGCCAGGTCCTCCACGGTGCTCCACAGCTGGCCGGCCGGGGCCATCGCGCCGGCGTCGTGGCGCGGCTCCTCGCGCAGCGTGCCGTGCCAGGGATGCACGACGTACCCCTTCGCGTACGGCTCCACCGGCAGCACCGAGGTGCGGCCGAGGCCGAGCGGCCCGAGCACGTGGTCGGTGAGCAGCGCCGCCCAGGTCGCCCCGCCGACCTACTCGATCACGCCGCCGAGAAGGCCGTACGCCAGGTTGGAGTAGTGGTAGCCGCGGAAGGCGGGCCGGAACAGCTTGGCCGGGGTGAGGTCGGCGAGCAGCCCGGCCAGGTCGGTGCCGGCCGACCGCTCCCACCACGTGCCCTCCGGTTCCCGTTGCAGCCCGGACACGTGCGCCAGCAGCTGGCGCAGGGTCACCCTGCCGACGGGGGTGCCGGGCAGGTACTCCTCCAGCCGGTCGTCGAGGTCCACCGCGCCCGCGTCCCGGAACCGGGCCAGCAGTACCGCCGTGAAGGTCTTGGTGATCGAGCCGATCCGGTACTGCACGTCCGGGCTGGGCGCCGGCACCGTGCCCGCGCCGGTGAAGTAGTCCAGCTCACCGGCCCTGACCACGCCCATCACCAGCGACGGCGCCCGGCCGGTGGCCTGGGCCCGCGCGACGATCGCGTCGATCCGGCCGGCGGTGTGCGGCGGCAGTGGCATGGCCGGAGCATACGGCTCACCACCTCGGCAAGTAGGGTGGCGTGCCATGGGTCGCCTACCTCCGTCGCTGCACCGCGCCGCGCTGCGGGTCTACCGCGGCCTGCCGGTGCGCTGGCGGCGGCGGGTGGTGCGGGCGATGACGCCGCGGTACACGATCGGCGCGCTGGTGGTGCTGCGGGACGGCGACGACCGGCTGCTGCTGGTGCACCAGCGGTACACCAGGGCCTGGGCGCTGCCGGGCGGGCTGGTGAACCGGCACGAGCCGCCCGCGGTGGCCGCCGCCCGCGAGCTGCGCGAGGAGACCGGCCTGCGGGTGGCGGTGGACCGGATCGCCGCCGCCGAGCCGAACGCGCTGGTCCACCCCGCCCGGCACTGGGTGGACATGGTGTACACCGGGCTGGTCGCGGACGCCGACGGCGAGCTCGTGGTGGACGGCGTGGAGATCGTCGAGGCGGCCTGGTACGCCCCCGACGCGCTGCCCCCGGTGACCTGGCCGACCGCGCAGATCCTCACCACCTGCGGGTTCGCCACCGCCGCCGAGGTCGCGCCGCGCACATGACGACCGACCGGAAGCCCGCCGCCGCGGTGCTGGCCGCCGGGTTGGGCACCCGGCTTCGCCCGCTCACCGACCACCGCCCCAAGGCGCTGTGCCCGGTGGACAACGTGCCGCTGCTGGACCGCTGGCTGGACCGGCTGGAGCGGCTCGGCCTCGCCGGCCCCGGCGACGTCGCGGTCAACGCCCACCACCTGGCCGGCCAGGTGGTGGCGCACGCGGGCGGCCGGGCCTGGCTGTCGGTGGAGCGCGACCTGCTCGGCACCTCCGGCGCGGTCGGCAACCTGGCCGGCTGGCGGGACGGCCGGGACATGCTGGTCGTCAACGCCGACGCCTACCTCGGCGGTCCCGACCCGGCCGATTTCCTGGCCGGCTGGGACGGCGTCCGGCCGCGACTGCTGGTGGTGCGCGACCCGGACCGGGAGGACTTCCCCGGCGGCTGGCGGTTCGCCGGCATGTCGCTGCTGGCGGCCGCCGACGCGGACCGGCTGCCGCCGGAGCCGGGCAGCCTGTACGAGGACGTGTGGCGGCACGCCGATCTCGATCTCGTCCCCTATCACGGTGAGTTCCACGACTGCGGTACCCCGGCCGACTACCTGGCGGCGAACCTGCACGCCTCGGGCGGACGGAGCGTAGTCGGGCCGGGCGCGGACGTCCGCGGTGAGCTGGTGCGGTCGGTAGTCTGGCCCGGCGGTGTCGTCACGGAAGGTGAGCGGCTGGTGGAGGCCATCCGGGTCGGCACGTCGGTCACCGTGCGTGCGCGGGACGGTTGCGCCGGTAGCAGTTAGGACAACGATTACCTGTACCGACAGCACGCCCGCTACTCTCCGGGGCATGCTCGAACGTCCGGAGGGGGGCCCGGGCCCGGCGGAAGCCGGGGGCGAGCCGGGGCCGACCACGGCCACCGACGAGTCGACCAAGCCGGCCGAAGCCGGCGGAGCCGCCGCCAGGCGTCGAAAGGTACGACTCAAGCGCCCGCGCGAGTCCGACACCGGTACGGGCGCCGAGAACACCGACGACACCGACGACGGCCCGGTCACCGACCTCGCCGGCGAGCTGGCCGCCGCCCGCGCCGACCGCGACCTGCTCCAGGCGATCATCGACAACCTGCCCGAGCACGTGTACGTCAAGGACCTGCACGGCCGGTTCGTGATCAGCAACCGGCCGAACAGCACGGAGCTGCTCGGCAAGACCGTCTTCGACCTCTTCGACGAGGACCTGGCCGACCAGCTCGCCGACGAGGACATGCGGGTGTTCGAGACCGGCGAGCCGGTGCGGGACGCCCTGCACGCGGTGCCCGAGGACGGCGAGATCCGCTGGCTGGAGACCACCAAGACGCCGCTGCGGGACGCCGACGGCACGCTGATCGGGCTGGTCGGGGCCGACCGGGACGTCACCGGCCGGCGGCGGATCGAGCAGCAGCTGCGCGAGTCGCAGTCCCGGCTGGCGGCGGCGCAGCGGATCGCCGGGCTGGGCAGCTGGTGGATCGACGTGAGCACGGACGGCGAGTTCGTGGAGTCGACCCAGCGCTGGTCGGA
>JBJMIH010000027.1:0-12590 GCA_045806985.1 Mycobacteriales bacterium
GTCCACCACGATGGACCCGTCCAGCCGGGTGCTGCTCCAGGTGACCTTGGACGACGCTGCAACGGCGGACGAGCTTTTCAGCGTCCTCATGGGTGAGGACGTCGAATCCCGCCGGAAGTTCATCCAGCGCAACGCCAAGGACGTGCGCTTCCTCGACATCTGACCGGCGACGGTTCGACGTTCACTGTGAAAGGTAAGAGGTGACAGAGACCACCACGCCGCCGCCCGGCGAGCACGACCGCATCGAACCCATCGGCATCGAAGTCGAGATGCAGCGCAGCTACCTCGACTACGCCATGTCCGTGATCGTCGGCCGTGCGCTGCCGGACGTGCGGGACGGCCTGAAGCCGGTGCACCGCCGGGTGCTCTACGCCATGTACGACGGCGGTTACCGCCCCGACCGCGGGTACTTCAAGTGCGCTCGCGTCGTCGGCGACGTCATGGGTAACTACCACCCGCACGGCGACAGCCCCATCTACGACACGCTCGTCCGGCTCGCGCAGAGCTGGTCCATGCGGTACCCGCTGATCGACGGCAACGGCAACTTCGGCTCGCCGGGCAACGACCCGCCGGCGGCCATGCGGTACACCGAGTGCCGCCTGCATCCCCTCGCCATGGAGATGCTGCGCGACATCGAGGAAGACACCGTCGACCTCAGCCCCAACTACGACGGGCGCTCGCAGGAGCCGGACGTCCTGCCCAGCCGGTTCCCCAACCTGCTGGTCAACGGCAGCGCCGGCATCGCGGTCGGGATGGCGACCAACATCCCGCCGCACAACCTGCGCGAGGTCGCCTCGGCCGTGCAGTGGGCGCTGGAGAACCCGGACGCCCCGGCCGAAGAGACGCTCGAGGCGATGATCGAGCGGGTCAAGGGCCCCGACTTCCCGACCGGCGCGCTGATCGTCGGCCGGGCCGGCATCGAGGAGGCCTACCGCACCGGTCGCGGCTCGGTCCGGATGCGGGCGGTGATCGAGGTCGAGGAGGACCGCAAGGGCCGGCAGACGCTCGTCGTCACCGAGCTGCCGTACCAGGTCAACCCCGACAACCTCGCCGAGAAGATCGCCGAGCTGGTGAAGGACGGCCGGCTCGCCGGCATCGCCGACATCCGCGACGAGTCGAGTGTCCGAACCGGACGCCGGCTGGTGCTGGTGCTCAAGCGCGACGCGGTCGCCAAGGTCGTGCTGAACAACCTGTACAAGCACACCCAGCTCCAGGACAACTTCGGCGTCAACATGCTGTCGCTGGTCGACGGGGTGCCGCGCACGCTGCGGCTGGACGAGATGGTCCGGCTGTACGTGGCCCACCAGGTCGAGGTCATCGTCCGCCGCACCCGGTACCGGCTGCGGAAGAAGCAGGAGCGGGCGCACATCCTGCGCGGCTACCTGAAGGCGCTGGACGCGCTGGACGAGGTCATCGCGCTGATCCGGGCGTCGGAGACGGTGGAGACCGCCCGCACCGGCCTGATCCAGCTGCTCGACATCGACGAGGTCCAGGCCACCGCGATCCTGGACATGCAGCTCCGCCGCCTGGCGGCCCTGGAGCGGCAGAAGATCATCGACGAGTACGAGCAGATCATGGCCGACATCGCCGACCTGGAGTCGATCCTCGCCTCCGACGAGCGGCAGCGGCAGATCATCTCGCAGGAACTGAGCGAGATCGTCGACAAGTACGGCGACGAGCGCAAGACCACGATCGTGCCCTACGACGGCGACGTCGCCATCGAGGACCTGATCCCGCAGGAAGACGTCGTCATCACGATCACCCGCACCGGGTACGCCAAGCGCACCAAGACCGACCTCTACCGGTCGCAGCGCCGCGGCGGCAAGGGCGTGCAGGGCGCGCAGCTCAAGCAGGACGACATCGTCGAGCACTTCTTCGTCAGCTCCACCCACAACTGGGTGCTGTTCTTCACCAACAAGGGCCGGGTGTACCGGGCCAAGGCGTACGAGCTGCCCGAGGCCAACCGGACCGCGCGCGGCCAGCACGTGGCCAACCTGCTGGCATTCCAGCCGGACGAGCGGATCGCCCAGGTCATCAACATCAAGGACTACGAGGTCGCGCCGTACCTGGTGCTCGCCACCAAGAAGGGCCTGGTGAAGAAGTCGAAGCTGAGCGACTTCGACTCCAACCGGTCCGGCGGCATCGTCGCGATCAACCTGCGCGACGACGACGAGCTGATCGGCGCCGCCCTGATCCAGTCCGAGAACGACCTGCTGCTGGTCAGCCGGCACGCCCAGGCGATCCGGTTCCACGCGGATGACGACTCGCTGCGGCCGATGGGCCGGGCGACGTCGGGCGTGATCGGGATGCGCTTCGGCGACGGCGACGAGCTGCTGGCGATGGAGGTCGTCCGGCAGGGCCTGGACATCCTCGTCGCCACCGAGCTCGGGTACGCCAAGCGGACCCCGGTCACCGAATACCCGGTGCAGGGTCGCGGTGGCAAGGGCGTGCTCACGGCCAAGATCGTGACGCGACGTGGCGGGCACGTCGGAGCTTTGGCAGTCTCGGAGACGGACGAACTGTTCGCGATCACCTCGAACGGCGGGGTGATCAGGACGCCGGTCAAGCCGGTCCGGCGTACCCGGGAACGGCAGACGATGGGTGTGAAGCTCATGGACCTCCCGGATGGGGTGGGTATCGTGGCGATAGCCAGGAATGCCGAAGAACCCGACGAGGGAGACCAGTCATGACCCAGAGCGGGGACTGGGTGGCCGGGCAGCAGCCCGGCCAGCCAGGACGGTCCGAGGACCGGTCGACCGCGGTCCTGTCGGGCTCGCCCCCGCCGGCCCCGCCCCCGCCGGTCGCCGACCCGCCGCAGTGGAACGGCTCGCCCGCCTCCGCTCCGTCCTCGGCCCAGTCCTACCCGTCGCCTCCGCCCCCGCCGTCCTCGCACCAGTCGGCGCCGTCGGCTCCGCCGGTGTCGCACCCGCAGGCTCCGCCCGCCCCGCCGGGATCCACTCCCGGCGGGGCTCCCGCTGGGCCGCCCGCTGGAGCGCCGGGTGGGGCGCCCGGCGGTCCGGCCGGGATGCCGCCGGGGGCGACACCGCAGGGCCCGGGCGCGCCCGGATCGGGACCACCGGGATCGGGCTCGCAGGCAAACTCCACCGCGGCCAGGGCGCGGATGATGGGCGAGCGTGGCCACCCGCGCGTCACGGTCGGCGGCCGCGGCCCGCGCCGGGCCCGGCTCCGGCTGCGCCGCATCGACCCGTGGTCGGTGCTGAAGTTCACGATGGTGCTCGGCTTCGCCCTCTGGGTGGTCGGCGTGGTGGCCAGCACCGTGCTGTACCTGCTGCTCGCCGCCGCCGGCGTGTGGGGCAAGGTCAACGACCTGGTGACGCAGTTCACCGGCCAGAACAACTTCAAGATCACGGCGTCCAACATGATCGGCGGGGTCACCGTGATCGGCCTGATCAACGTGGTGCTGTTCACCGCGCTGGCGACGGTGGCCGCGTTCATCTACAACCTCTGCGCCGACCTGGTCGGCGGCATCGACCTCACGCTGACCGAGAGCGACGACCCCTCGGAGCAGCAGCAGCGGGGGTGGCGGCGACCGCTGTCCCGGTAGCCGCCCCGTTTTGAGGCCGCCGACACCCGTACGGTAATGTCGAGGCTCGCGACCTCGGGCCTATAGCTCAGTTGGTTAGAGCGCACCCCTGATAAGGGTGAGGTCGTTGGTTCAAGTCCAACTAGGCCCACTCCCGGAGTAAGACCCCCGGCGGAACGGAGGCCGTAGGCCATGTTCAAGAAGCTCCTGTTCGTCCTGCTGCTGGCGGGCGGCGCTTTCGCGATCGTGAAGCGGCGCAAGGCCGCCCAGGAGGAGCGCGACCTCTGGCACGAGGCGACCGCGGCCGCCGACCTCCGGTAGGTCCGGCGGGCCACGACCCCCGGTCCCCGGCTCGCCACGGGGCCATAGCTCAGTTGGTAGAGCACCGCCTTTGCACGGCGGGTGCCGGGGTTCGATTCCCCGTGGCTCCACCAGACCCTGTTCGCGTTCCCGCGGACAGGGTCATTTTCTCGTGAGCGTGCCGGCCACCTCGGCGAGAGCGCGGATGCGGGCGTTCTCGTTGGCGGTCCACCACATCAGCCCGAGCGGGATCGGCGGCAGGTCGCGGATCGGTACGAACGCGATCCCGTCGGTGCCGAAGCGGTTCTCCATCAGCGACACGGTGGGCAGCACCGCCTGGCCCCTGGCGATGAGGCTGGCCGTCTCGCCCACCGTCCGGACCGGTGTCGGGTGTACCAGGACCGGCCGGCCGGACGGGGTCCGCGTCGGCACCATCGCCTGCCGGACCCGCTCGGCCAGGCCCTGGCCCGCGAAGTTCGGCACCAGGTGGTCGGCGAGCACCTCGACCGGCACGCTGTCCCGGCCGGCCAGCGGATGGTCGGCGGCGACGGCCAGCACCCTCGGGTAGCGGGCCAGTTCCGGGCCGCGGGTGAGGCCGGGATCGTCGAAGACGAGCCAGCAGGCGAGCACGTCGATCTCGCCCGACCGCAGCGGCGTGTACGAGTCGACCAGCGGTACCTCGTGCAGCGACAGGGCGCAGTCCGGCCGCTCCCGCTCGAAGGTCGCCACCAGCCGGTCGAGGGCCGGCCCGGCGGTGGTGGCGGCGAAGCCCAGCCGCAGCACCCCGGCCGGGGACCGGGCCGAGCTGCGGGCGGTGGCCACCGCCGCGGTCAGCCGCTGGTAGGCGGGGGCGAGTTCGTCGCGCAGCCGCTCGCCGAGCGGGGTCGGCGCGACCCGGCGGCTGGTGCGCTCGAACAGCCTGCCGCCGACGTGACCCTCCAGGCCGGCGATCAACCGGCTGACCCGCGGCTGGGACACGTGCAGCCGCTCCGCCGTGCGCCCGAAGTGCAGCTCCTCGCAGAGGACGAGGAAGGCCTCGACCTGCGCGAGGTTCACCGGGTTGCCTCCGTATCCATGCACGTGGGCTATGGATTGTTGCAGATCCCGCCATTGATCACGGCCGCCCCGGCTCCGCAGGATGGCCGCATGACACAGGATCTGTCGCTTGATTCGTACCGGCTGCTGGGGCGCTCCGGGCTCCGGGTGTCGCCGCTGGCGCTCGGGACGATGACGTTCGGCTGGGGCACCGACCGGGACGAGGCGCGGGCGATCTTCGAGGCCTACGTCGGGCGCGGCGGCAACTTCGTGGACACGGCGAACGGGTACGCGGACGGCGCCGCCGAGGAGATGGTCGGCGAGTTCGCCCGCGCCCGCCGCGAGGAGCTGGTGATCGCCACGAAGTACACGATGCCGATGCGGCAGGGCGACCCCAACTCGGGCGGCAACTCGCGCAAGAGCATGGTCCGCTCCGTCGAGGCCAGCCTCTCCCGCCTCCGCACCGACTACGTCGACGTGCTGTACCTGCACCTGTGGGAGGGCAGCACGCCGGTCGAGGAGGTGCTGCGGGCCATGGACGACCTGGTGCGCGCCGGCAAGGTGCTGTACGTCGGCGTCTCCGACATCCCGGCCTGGCAGGCGTCCCGTATGCAGGCGATCGCCGACCTGCGCGGCTGGTCGCCGCTGGCGGCGTTGCAGATCCCGTACAACCTGGTGGAGCGGACCGTCGAGCGCGACCTCATCCCGATGGCGGCGACGATGGGGATGGGCGTCGTCTGCTGGTCGCCGCTGGCCGGCGGGGTCCTCACCGGCAAGTACAGCCGCGCCGACCTCGAGCCCGGCGCGGGCGGCGGCGAGTGGACCCGCAAGGACCACGCGATCGGCAACGGGTTCCTGACCGCGCGGGGGCTGGACGTCGCCGAGGTCGTCGGGGAGATCGCGACCGAGATCGGCACCGCCCCGTCCCGGGTCGCGCTGGCCTGGACGCTGCTCAACCCGGCCGTGGTGGCGACCCTGGTGGGTGCGCGGACCCTCGCCCAGCTCGACGACAACCTTGATTCGCTTCGAGTCGAACTCGATCCCGAGCAGCGGGTTAGGCTGGCCGAGGCGAGCGCGATCGAGCTCGGTTTCCCGCACGAGGCGCTCCGTCGACTCGGCTACGCGAACTAGCAGAAGGAGCGGCGATGGACGTCGGCATCGGTCTTCCGTCCACGATTCCCGCCATTCAGGGCCGGCTGATCCCGGAGTGGGCGGTGGCGGCCGAGCGGGCCGGGTTCTCGACGCTGGGAACCATCGACCGCGTCGTATACCCCAACTTCGAGACGATCCCGACGCTGGCCGCCGCGGCCGCCGTGACCGAGCGGATCGGGCTGACGACGTCGATCCTCATCGCGCCGTACCGGGGCAACGGCGCGCTGCTGGCCAA
The DNA here is from genome assembly GCA_045806985.1 of Mycobacteriales bacterium. GTDB lineage: Bacteria > Actinomycetota > Actinomycetes > Mycobacteriales > JBJMIH01 > JBJMIH01. Next base: position 6,267 of record JBJMIH010000027.1, read on the forward strand.
GCAGCTCGCCTCGGTGCAGCTCCTCTCCAACGGCCGGCTGACCGTCGGCATCGCCGTCGGCGGACGCGAGGACGACTACGAGTCGACCGGCACGCCGTTCGCGGAGCGGGGGCGCATCTTCGACCGCCAGCTCGCCGAGATGCGCGCGATCTGGGCCGGCGAACCCCGGGGCTTCGCCGGCCCCATCGGCCCGACCCTGGGGCCGGACGGCGCTCCGCCGCTGCTGTTCGGCGGCACCGCCGGCGTCACCTTCCGCCGGATGGCCGAGTACGGCGCCGGCTGGATCGCCGGAGGCGGCGGTCCCGACGCCTTCGCCGGTGGCGCGGAGCAGGCCAGGCGCGCCTGGCGCGACGCCGGCCGGGACGGGGAGCCACGGCTGGCCGCCCTCGCGTACGCCAGCCTCGGCGACGACGCCTCCGACCACGCCCGCAGCTACCTCGGCCACTACTACGGCTTCCTCGGCGACTTCGCCGAGCAGATCATCGCCGGCGCCCTCACCACCCGGGAGGCCGTCGCCGGGGCCGTCAGGACGTTCGGGGACGCCGGCTGTGACGAGCTGATCCTCTTCCCCTGCAATCCCGACCTGGGCCAGGTCGACCAGATCGCCGAGGCCGCCGGCCTGTAGGCACCGGCTAACCGCTACCGCTGCCGCGCCGGGAAGCGGATCACGTTCGACGGGTCGGCCGGCCGGGACGGCTCCCGCCGCGACCCGGCGTGCGGCAGCTCGTCGCTGGTGGCGTGCTGGCGGAGCACCAGCATCGCCAGCTCGGTGGACCAGGCCGCGTCCCGCGCGAGCCGCTCCACGTTCGGGCCGGGGCCGAAGCAGATCTCGGCCAGCTTCCGGAAGGCGCGTGGCTTCTCGGGCGGGACGTAGCCGGGCTCGGCCCGGTTCCAGCCGCGCGCGCTGATCTGCTTGTAGAGGCTGATCGCCCGGTCCTGGTCGACCGCGCCGAGCTCCCTGGCCCGCCGCACCAGGCTCTTGATCGACACGCCCCAGTGGGTCTTCAGCATGGTCAGGGCGCTCAGCGTGGGGCGGGCCGGCATCTGCCCGGCCAGCGCCCGCAGCGGGGTGAGTAGTTCGGCGGCGAACGCGTCGGCCTCGGCCTCGATGTCCCTGCCGGACTGGCTGGGCCGGTGCAGCACGAGGTGGCCCAGCTCGTGGCCCACGCTGAAGCGCAGCCGATCCGGCGGCGCCTCGGCGAGCAGGCCGATGACCGGCTCGCCGCCGTGCCAGGCGCAGAAGGCGTCCAGGGTGTCGGCGGCGGCCGGGAGGCCCAGCACGGTGACACCGGCCCGCTCCACGGCCAGCAGCAGGTACGGCAGCGGCTCGGCGGCGCCGAACCCGAGGACCGCGCGTACCTCGGCGGCGGCCTCGGCAGGGTCGGCGCCGGTCAGCCGGGGCAGCCGCACCTCCAGCGGCCTGGCCCGGTCCGCCATCCGGCGGTGCTGCTCGTGGATCAGCCGCAGCCACTGGGTCGCCGCGTTCTTCTCCCGCTCGGTCAGCCGGCTCCGGGCCCGCAGGTGCGGGGAGTGGGTGGGCAGGTCGGGGTGCGGCGAGCGGCGGAGGAACTCGGGCGTGACCCCGCAGGCCAGCGCCAGCAGGGCGGTCGTCTCCTCGTCCGGCTGGGCCTGGTGCCCCTCGATCCGGGAGAGCTGGTACTGGGTCAGCGTGGGCACGTCCTCGGCCAGTCCGGCCTGGGTGAGCCGGTGCAGCTGGCGTACCTGCTTGACGCGCTCACCGTAGATCATCCCGCGTCCTCGACCCCCAGCTCGCCAGCGGCGAAGTCCGGAACCAGCTCGTCCAGGTCCTGAGCGCGCATCGCCGCCATCGACCCGGTGATCTTGCCCTGCCAGCTCAGCCTAGCGGCGGTGGGATTGTCGAAAGTGCCGGTCGGCCTGGCCAGCAGCATGGGTTCGGTCAGCACGCCGTCGTCGTCGCCCCACACCCACAGCAGGTTCTCGGTGGCCAGCCCCTCGAAGGCCGGCTCCTGGTCCTGCCGCCAGAACCGCCGCCACCGGTCCGACTGGCCGGGGCTGGGCAGCCGCAGGGCGCGGAACCCACCGGTGGTCGGCTCGCCGCGCGGTCCGCGCAGGATCCGGACCAGCAGCCCGCGGTACGGGACGACAAGGCTGGACATCGGGTTGTCGACGTTGTCGATGTCGGCCTCGACGAGACCCTCGTCGCGCAGCACGTCGCGGGCCACGCGGCGGACGTTGTAGGAGAAGAAGCGCTGGTCCCGAGCCCGGTCGAGGTCCTCGGCGGCGTGGTACCGGACCGCCTTCTCCAGACCGGCCCTGAGCGCGCCGCAGACGGGTTCGATGATCGGTTGCAGGGTCTTCAGCGCGCCCGGGTAGGAGATCACCGGCATAATATGCTACGGAAGTTCACCTCCGGCGAGGCGGAACGCCCTGGGGACGTCCGTGATCGGCTAGCCTGCCCGGCATGACCGAACCGGCCGATCTGCGGTTGGAGGCCGAGGGCGAGCTGGCGATGGCCGCGCTGGCCATGGACGACAGCGAGTGGGGGCACGCCGCCACCCACATCGCGAACGCCTTCAGCTGCGATCCGACGTTGCCGGAGGCGCACGAGGCGCTGTCGGCGCTGGCCGCGCGGACGGACGACCCGCTGCCCCTGTTCGACCTGGGCGAGCACCCGTACGTCGGCACCGTCGTGGCCAGGGCGCACCTGCTGGCCGCCGCCGGCCGGGTGGACGACGCCGTCGAGCTGCTGCTCACCGCCACCCGGGCGGTACCGGACCGGTCGTGGGCCGCCGTCGCCTGGTTCGAGGACCCCGACCTGCCCGGCCGGCTGGACGCCAACCGGCTCGGGTACGAGCTGCTCCAGCTCGCCGTCTCGCTGCCGGACCCGGTGCCGGACGCGGACCGGGCGCCGCTCGGCCCGGTGCTCCAGTTCGCCCGCCGCGTCGCCAGGGCCCGGCCGGACACGGTCACCGTGCTGCTCGGCGCCTCCTCGCTCGGCCGCCGGCTCGGCGCCGCCGAGGAGGCCGTCGCCTGGGCCGCGCACGCCGAGCAGGTCGCGCCCGGACAGGTGCTCGCCCCGGTCATGCTGGGCAGCGCGTACCGCGCCCTCGGCGACGTGGCCAACGCCGAGGCGGCGCTGCGCCGCGCCGCGCGGCTCGACCCCAGCAATCTGTCCGTGCACACCGACCTGGCCGAACTGCTCGCCGACGCCGGCCGGACGGACGAGGCCCTCGCCTGGATCGAGGCGGCGCTGCGGGTCGACCCCCGGCACTCCTGCGCGTTTCCCACCGGCTGCGTCCTGCGGTACCAGCGCGACGGCGACGTCAACCACCTGGTCGCCCTCGCCGACTTCCTGCGCGACGAGCCCGACGACGGCCACGGCCACGCCGGCAAGCTGGCCGCCGCCTGCCACGGCCGTGGCTGGCTGAACTACGTGCCGAAGGGCCGCGAGGCCGTCAGCAACACGCTCGACCAGGTGCTCGGCCAGGTGGAGCCGGGGACCACCACGCTCACCTGCACGATCGGCCAGCTGGAGGCGCCGAGCGCGATCGCCACCGTCCTGCGCTGCTTCCCCGGCTCGGAGGTGACGATCCAGGCGGCCGGCGCGATCGACCTGCGGCTGCCGCGCCAGCCCGTCCGATACCGGGTGTGGGAGTACCCGCCGGCGCCGGCGGGCGAGCCGCCGCGCGCCTCCGCCCGCCCCGCCCTGCCGCCACCGTCCCAGGCCGCGGTCGACGGGGTGCTGGCGCTGGCCGGACGGGGCTGGTGGGCCGAGCCGACCAGCGCGTACGACGAGGCCGTCCGGCTGTCCGGGCTCGGCCTCGGCGACCTGCTCGGCCTGATGGTGTACCCGCCGGCGCCGCCCGACACCGACCTGGGCAGGACGTTCGCCCGGCACGAGCCCGGCCTGTGGGTACGGCTGGTGCAGTGCTGGGCCGCCCTCGGGCTGACCCACTTCCGGGCCGACGAGCCGTGGCCGGGGTCCACCCGCCGCCAGGTACTGGCCGACCTGGCCGCCGGCGTCCCGGACTGGGCCAGCGAGGCCGCGCTGTTCGGCCTGGTGGTGGCCGCGTGGACGGACCCGGCGGCCAGGCCAGACGTGGCCGGCCTGGTCCGGAGCCGGCTCGCCGACGCGATCGAGGTCCACCGGCACGTCGACCTGGTGCAGGTGTACGCGTTCGCCGAGCTGGCGCTGCTCACGCCCGGCCTGGACGCCGAGGCCGTCGCCGCGGCCAGGAGGGTACTTTCAGATTGAACGGGGTTCTGGGAGGAGCGGGCCGGTGACGGACAAGGGCGACATCGGGAGGCGGGTGATCCGCGGGCTCCGGCATCCGATCCGGATGGCCAAGGTCCTCGACCGGGCGTTCAACCACCGCGAGGTGACGCAGATCCACCGCCGCACCGAGGGCGGCGTCGTGGACTGGGGCCTGTACCTCGATGGCAAGCGCGACCAGGTGCACACCGACTTCGTGGAAGCCGTCAAGATCGCCAAGACGGGTCCGGGCGCGTTCGTCTGGATCGGCCTGCACGAGCCGGACAAGGCGCAGTTCGAGCAGATCGCCCGCACGTTCGACCTGCATGAGCTGGCCGTCGAGGACGTGCTCACCGGCAACCAGCGACCCAAGGTGGAGCGGTACGGCGACACCTACTTCGTGGTGTTCAAGACCGCCCGGTACGTCGAGCACGACGAGATCGAGGCGACCACCGAGGTGGTGGACACCGGCGAGGTGATGGTGTTCGTCGGCCCGTACTACGCGATCAGCGTGCGCCGCGGCGGGGCCTGCCGGCTCGCCGGTGCCCGCGCGGGCCTGGAGAGCCGGCCCGACCTGATGCGGCTCGGCCCGTGGATGGTCTGCCACGCGATCGCCGACCTGATCGTGGACAACTACCTGGACGTCGCCACCTCGGTGGAGGACGACGTCGAGCACCTCGAACTGTCCGTCTTCGACCCCAAGAGCCGCGCCGACATCGCCGGGATCTACCAGCTCAAGCGGGAACTGCTGGAGTTCAAGCGGGCCGTGGTGCCGATGGCCCGGCCGATGGAACGGCTGGTCAGGAACGTCGGCCCCAGCATCGACACGATCCCGGAGGAGGTCCGGGAGTACTTCCGGGACGTCGACGACCACCTGCACAAGGTCATCGAGCTGGTGGTGGGCTCGGACGAGCTGGTCACCAGCATCCTGGAGGCGCACATCGCGCAGATCTCGGTGCAGCAGAACGACGACATGCGCAAGATCTCGGCATGGGCGGCGATCGGGCTGGTGCCCACCGGGGTCGCCGGCATCTACGGAATGAACTTCGACCACATGCCCGAACTGCACTGGCTGTTCGGCTACCCGTGGGCGCTGGGCCTGATGCTCTGCGCCTGCTTCATCCTGCACCGCCAGTTCAAGAAGTCCGGCTGGCTCTAGCGCCAGCCCAGCCTCGTCTCGGTGGCTGGAGCGGATCAAACGGAAAGCGACGCGGGCGCCTTGCGCGCTCCGCGTCGCCTCTCGCGACCATCGTGGCCTACCGGCGGGACTTGGTGGCCTGCTTCTCCTCCTGAGCGTCCCTGGCGTGCGGGACCACGCCGTCGAGGCCCTCCTCGGAGTGGGTCGACGGCCCGTCCATGGGCAGGTCCTCCCAGGAGTCGGCGGGCTTCGTCCGGCGCCGCGCGGCGGCGACCGCACCCGCGGCCACTCCGGCCCCCGCGACCAGCCACGGCCAGCGCCGGCGGCCCTTGGCGGCCTTCGCCGCCGTACGGTCGGCCTTCTTCGCACGCTTCGCCGCGCGCTTGGACATCTTGCCCGTCGCCTTCTCGGCCTGCGCCGCCTGCCGGTGGGCGGCGTCGAGCGCGCTCTCCACCATGTGGCCGACGGTCGGTGCCATCTTCTGCCAGGCCGCGTCCACCTTCGGGGCTGCGGCAGCCTTGGCTGCCTCGACCTTCGGCGTCACGACCTGCCTGGCGTCCGAATACCGGTCGGCCACCTTCTTCTTCACGGCCTTGGGATCGGTCGCCTTGTGCCGCGTCCGAATCACGGTCACCTCCACTAGGTTGGCAGCTCAACCCTCATAGTCCCTCGTCAACGGCGGCGAGCAACCGAAACGCGGCGATCCACCCGCCACGTGGGAGGATGAGGAACCCAAACGGAGAGAAGGTGGATCGCTTTGGACCTGTACGCGACCCTGCACACGACGGCCGGTGACATCCGGCTGCAGCTGTTTCCCAACCACGCCCCGAAGACCGTCCGGAACTTCGTGGAGCTGGCGGAGGGCACCCGCGAGTGGACCGACCCGCGGACCGGGGCACGCCAGGCCAAGCCGCTCTACGACGGGACGATCTTCCACCGGGTCATCCCCAAC
>JBJMIH010000028.1:0-19755 GCA_045806985.1 Mycobacteriales bacterium
CTGGGTGATCGTGTCGGCGTTGCTGGTGAAGGTCCGGGACATGTCGCGGGCTGCCTGGACGTCCATTCCGAGGATGTTGCCGGCCATCGTGGTTCCTCCTGTGTGGGTAGTGGTTTCCTGCGTGTCCCCCGTCAGCCGGTCGGGCTGGTCGCGCCCGGACCGGTGACACGGAACGATTCGTGGATGGCGCGCAGCGTGGCGCCGTCCTGATCGGGGGTGCCCGCCGGGGCCGGCCGCCAGGTCGCGGCCACCGTGAAGGCGTACGCCAGCCCGCCCCGGGCCGGCACCATCAGCACGGTGAGCACCTGCTCGACCGCGTACGGGTCGGGCGAGTACTCCCCCACCGGCACCCGCAGCCGCCGCGTCGCCACCGGGATCGGCGGCACGCCGGGCGCGTCCGGCGGGGTGTGCGAGCCGATGGTGGTGCCGGGCCGGGACCGCGCGGTGCCGGCCTGGATGCGGTCCAGCACCTCGGCCGGCCGCGTGGTCGCCGGCACCAGGTCGGCGGCGATCGTCACGTTCGGCTGGAACGGCTCCACCCTGGCCTCCGGCTCGACGATCGCGAGCAGGCCGGGAGCCGGATGGGCCAGGTACCCCTCGGGCACGGTGAGCGCGAACGCCGGCGGCGCGGGCAGCTCGGGTCCCGGGCAGGTCACCAGCCTGGCCTCGGTCGCGGTAGCGGTCATGACGGTCCTCCTCAGAAGCCCACGGGCCAGGTGCCCTGGGGGTAGGCGTACGGGATCTGCCCGAGCTGGGTGGACATCTGGCTCAGCCAGGAGCTCGCGGTCTGGTCCGCCATCTTCGCCAGCTCGCCGACGTTCACGTCCACGTAGCCGGCGACCTTGCCGCCGACGCCGACGGTGGCGCCGGCCTGCGCGCCGAGCAGCAGGTGGCCGTCCTGCCAGGAGGCGTTGGCGCCGGCCGCGCCGCCGACGCCGGCCTGCAACCGGCCCTCCACGCCGGCCCTGACCAGGTCGCCGTACCCGACGCTGCCCTTGGCGCTGGCCTCCACGCCGGCGAAGCCGTCCACGTTCGCGCCCGCGCCGATGACCACGTGACCGCTCTCGGTGCTGGCGCCGGCGAACGCGCTGCCCTTGGCCCGCGCGTCCACCGCGGCCTGCTCGGATGCGTCCAGCGTGAAGCCCTTGCCGATGTCGAGGTTCTGCTGGCCCTTGACCTGCGCCAGCCCGATCGCCCCCGCGGCGACCACCCCGGCGCCCAGCCCGGTCGCGCCGCTCCAGCCGGCGGCGCCGGACACGTTGCCCTCCGCGTACCCCAGCTTCGCCTCCACCGGCGCGCCCTTCGGCGTGCCCAGCAGCGCCCCCTTGCCGTCCAGCAGGCTGTGCCCGGCCAGCAGGTTGAGGTCGCCCTCCCGGGGCGGCGCGCCCACGGTGGCGCTGGTGGTCGTGTAGGGCTGGCCGAGGAACGAGCCCTGGGTGGTCCGCTGTACCGGCAGGCCGCCGCCGAGCTCGTCGTCCTTGGCGTGGATGCCGCTCAGCGTCCCGGCGCTCATCAGCGCGCCGCCCTTGGCCAGCGACCTGTCGTAGGTCTCCGGCAGCTTCGAGGCGGCGGCGCCCTCCGTACCTCCCGACTGGTCGGTGGCCGGCAGCACCGGGAACTGCCGGGTGTCGCCCGCCGGCAGCTGCGGCGTGGTGTAGGTCGGCATCGCGATCGACGGCTCGGCGTACCCGGCGCTGGCCTGCTGCTGCGCCTGGGCGTGCGCGGAGAGCACCTTCGCGAACAGCTTCAGCGCCTGCGAGATCCGCTTCAGCCACGGGATGACGACGGTCTTCAGGTAGCTGGTGAACGCGGCGCCGAACGGGCCGAACGCCCACGAGGCGGCGACGATCGCCTCCAGCACCGCGCAGATCTCGTCGGCCACCTGGGCGGACTGCTGGCACTGCTGGGCGATCCGGGTCAGGCCGTCGACATCGGCACCCTGGAACATCTCCGCCTCCTCCACGTTCGCGGTGCGCCCAGCATTCGGGTGCCGGGACCGTCCGGTCGAGACCTCGACCCCCGGAAGGTTCCGTTCTCTCCGCGGCCCGGAGAAGGCGTAACCCCCGCCGGAGCGGGGGTTACGGAGTGCGGGGTACGGGGGTACGTGTCAGCCCTGGCTGGCCTGTTCCTGGATGTCGGCGCGCCGCTTCAGCACGGCGCTGTTCTGCTGGAGCGCGTCCGTCGCGCCCTGCAACTGGGGCAGGAACTGGCCGTGCCAGTCCTGGTGGAAGCGCTGCGCGTCCGCGCCCACCCACACCACGCTGTCCAGCATCGACGACACCTGCCGCAGCAGGTCGGACACGGCCCCCGCACCCCCGTCCATCCGGTTCGCGGCCTGCCGCGCGTACTCCACGTCCATCCCCTGCATGTCGCCCGCCATCGCGGTGCTCCCCTCTACGCAACGTCCCTTGCGCGGAGGGTAGGTCCGCGACGCCGGCATCTCGACGGCGCGGCGGCCGGAACGTTCCGGTTCACCTCTGAGCCTCAGCCACGACCGGTGGCGGCGCGCTCGACCCGCTGGAGGTCGTCGGCGGTGACCAGGCCGACCTCGGCGGCGCGGCGGCCGACCGCGAAGCGGACGTTCTGCACCCGGGTGCCGCTCGCCGACACGACGCGGAACGGGTCGTCGCGGGGTCCGAACGCGACACCGGCGATCGCCCGGATCGCGTCGTCCACCCGCTGCGGGCGGTCCAGGTTCCAGGCGTACCGGTGCCAGCCCACCACCCGCTCGTAGATCTCCCGGTTGCTGGGCGGGCGCGGGTAGTCGTCGGCCCCGCTCAGCCACGGCTCGGCCAGCGCGAGCGCCACGAACCACTCGCGGCTGCCCTGCGCCAGGCCGGGCGCGGGCGCGGTCGAGCTGCCGTCGTCGTCGCCGTCGCCCGCGTCGACGTACGGCTCGACGGCCGGAACGGCGGTCTCGGCCACCTCGAGCACCAGCAGCAGGTCGGTGTACTGCCCGCCGGGCGCGTCCCGCCCCCGCAGCACCAGCAGGTGGTTCTCGCCCTCGTCCAGCAGCGCGGACATGCCGGTGGCGAGGCTCACCCTGCGCGCCCCGCCGGGCGCGTCGAACAGGCTGGACAGCTGCGCCCCGGTCCGTCCCCGCCAGCGCAGCCGCACCATCTCCTCGCCGATCGCCAGCTCGCCGATCAGCCGGGACACGTGCGGCGCGCAGCGCGGCAGGGCCAGCGCGGTGTACCGGAGCTGCGCCTCCGGGTCGTCCTCGGGCAGCGCCACGTGCGGCGCCCGCCCGAACAGCAGCGTCTCCCCGGAGCCGAGCACGACGGTCGGCACGTTCTGCCCCCGCAGCGTCACCCGCAGCACCGCGCCCTCCCCTACTGCCCGGCGCAGGCGAGCGGCGAGACGCCCCGGTCGCCGGCCACGATCGCGAGGATCTGGAAGCACCGCTGTGCCGGCTGGCCGCCCACCCCGTCCACCACGGTCCGCGTGGTGCCGGGCGGGAGCTGCCGTACCGCCTGCGCCTGCGTCCCGACCACGTGCACGATCACGAATGTGGCCCTGCCGCCGCTCGGGTCGGTCCAGTGCAGCGAGGCGGTACCGCCCTGCGCGGTGACGGTGAGCGTCGGGGCCAGCGCCGGGTTGCTGCCGGCGGCTTGGGTGGGCGGCGGCGGGGTGCTGGAGAACGTCGGTACCGGGCCGCCGGTCGGTGTCGGGCCGGGACCGGCCCCGCCGTGCCGCGAGTTCGAGCGGTGGTGCACGGCGGCGACGGCCGCGCCCACGATCGCGCCGGCGACCAGCGCGGCGGCGACGATCCGGACCGGGCGGCGCCAGCCCGGCCGCCCGCCCGTGGGCTCGGCGGGCTCCCCGGCCGGTGCCGGCCGTCCGGTCGCCGCGTCGGGCGGCGCGCCGGTGGCGTCGAGCCAGTCCGGTTCGGCGGGGTCCTGGGGCACGTGCACCAGCGCGGACGGCGCGACCGGCGGGGCCACGGCGGCGGCCGGCGGCGCGGCTTCGTCGGCGGCCGGCGGCGGCTTCTTCGCCGCCGGGACGGGCGTACCGGTGGCCACGACGGCGGCGAGCGCCGCGCGGAGCTGCCCGGCGTCCGGATACCGGTCCTCGCGCCGCTTGGCCAGGCAGCGGTCGATGACCGCGACCAGTTCCGGCGGCACGTCGGCGCGGCGCAGCGGGCGCGCCGGCTGGGTGCGGACCCGGCTCAGGTACGCCAGCGCCGAGTCCGAGTCGCCCTCGCCGGGGGCGAACGGCGGCCGGCCGTCCAGCAGCGTGTACAGGGTGGAGCCGAGCGAGTACACGTCGTCGGCCACGGATGGCGGCTCGCCGTCGAGCACCTGCGGGGCGGCGTGCCGGTAGCTGAACCGGTCCACCGACCCGGTGTGCCCGGCGTCGATGCGGCGGGCGATGCCGAAGTCGGCCAGCACGTACGAGGTGGGCAGCACCAGGATGTTCTGGGGCTTCACGTCCCGGTGCAGCACGCCCTGGGCGTGCGCGAACGCGAGCGCGTCCGCCACCACGGTGCCGGCGGCGACCACCTCGGCGACCGGCAGCGGGCCGTTGGCGCGCAGCCAGTCGTGCAGCGAGCCCCGGTCGTAGAACTCCATCACCAGGCACGGCAGGCCGCCGGTGGTGGTGCCGGTGTCGAGTACGGTGACGATGTGCGGGTGCTGGCGGCCGAGCGCGGTGGTGATCTCCAGCTCCCGCCGGAACCACGCCTCCGAGCCCGGGTCGTCCAGCCGGACCACCTTGATCGCGACGTCCCGGTCCAGCCCGACCTGCCGGGCCCGGTACACCGTGCTGTCGCCGCCCTCGGCGACGACGGTGAAGTCGGCGTACCCCACCAGCCCCATCGGCGCGGGAGCGCTCTCCCGCGCGGTGTCCCCGCGGGTCCGGGCGGCGCGGGCGGGGGCGGCCTCGGGAGACCAGCGGGCGTCCTCGTCGTCCCCGGTCATGGCCCGCTGCTCCCGCGTGAGTCGGCCTCCCAGATGGTCTGGCGCTGGCCGAATGATACCGATCGTTCCTGGGAGCCGGACAGCTCAACCCGTAGCGTGGGGCCATGGCGAACGACGGTGTGGCGGTGACGGGTGAGGCGGGCACGAACCTGCGGCTGTCCAGCGCGGCCGGGCGCTGGGTGCTCGCCGCCGCCGTCATGGGATCGAGCATGGTCTGGCTGGACGGCACGGTCGTCAACGTGGCGCTGCCCACGCTCGGCCACGACCTGAAGGCCTCGCTGGCCGGCCTGCAATGGACGGTCAACGCCTACACGCTCACCCTCGCCGCGCTGATCCTGCTCGGCGGGTCGCTCGGCGACCGGTACGGCCGGCGGCGGCTGTTCCTCTTCGGCGTGGTGTGGTTCGCGACCGCGTCGGTCCTGTGCGGGTTCGCCCCGAACATCGGCGTGCTGATCGCGGCCCGTGCCCTCCAGGGCGTGGGCGGCGCGCTGCTCACACCCGGCTCGCTGGCGATCATCCAGGCCGCGTTCGCGCCGGACGAGCGGCCGCGCGCGGTCGGCGCCTGGTCCGGGCTGGGCGGTGTGGCCAGCGCGATCGGGCCGCTGCTCGGCGGCTGGCTGGTCGACGTGGCGACCTGGCGCTGGATCTTCTTCCTGAACGTGCCGCTGGCGGCCGGGGTCGTCGCGGTGACCGTGCGGTTCGTGCCGGAGAGCCGGGACGAATCGCCGCACACCGGGTTCGACGTGCTCGGCGCCGTGCTGGGCGCGCTCGCCCTGGCCGGCGTCACGTACGCGCTGGTCGAGGCCAGGTCGGCCAGCGCGGCGGGGGCGGTCAGCGCGGTGGTCGGGGTGGCCGCGGCGGTCGCCTTCGTGCTGGTGGAGCGGCGGCGGTCGGCGGCGGGGCACCGCCCGGACGCGATGCTGCCGCTCAGCCTGTTCCGCGACGTCGAGTTCAGCGCCGTCAACGCGGTCACCTTCCTGGTGTACGCGGCGCTGGGCGGCATGTTCTTCCTGCTGGTACTCCAGTTGCAGGTGGTCGCCGGGTTCTCGCCGATCCGCGCCGGCAGCTCGCTGCTCCCAGTCACGCTGGTGATGCTGCTGCTGTCGGCCCGGGTCGGCGCGCTCGCCCAGCGGATCGGACCGCGCGCGCTGATGACGGTCGGCCCGCTGGTCGCGGCGGCCGGCACGCTGATGGCGCTGCGGATCGGCAGGGGCGCCTCGTACGCGGGCGACGTGCTGCCGGTGGCGCTCCTGTTCGGGCTGGGCCTGTCGCTGACCGTCGCGCCGCTGACCGCGACCGTGCTGGCCTCCGCGACCACCCGGTACGCCGGCATCGCCAGCGGGGTCAACAACGCGGTCGCCCGGTGTGCCGGCCTGTTCGCGGTGGCCGGGCTGCCACTGGTGGCCGGGCTGTCCGGTGCGGACTACCGGTCGTCGTCGGCGTTCCAGTCCGGGTTCCGGATCAGCATGGTGATCTGCGCCTCGCTGCTGGCCGCCGGCGGCGTGCTGTCGGCGGTCACGATCCGCCGCGACGCGCTGAAGGCCCGACCGGAGCAGCGCCAGGTGCGCCAGCCGGAGGCCCGGGTCTGCTGCCCGGTCGGCGCGCCCCCGCTGGAACGCGCCCACCACGGCTGACCTCAGGCCGGCGCCGGCCCGTACGCCCAGCCGCGCCAGCGGGTCACCGTCACCTCGACCACCGGCCCGGCCGGCGGCTGGTCGCGGTACCGCGGGTACTTCGCCACCAGCGCCCCGACCAGCGCCCCGACCGGCCCGCCGCCCGGGTCCAGGATCCGCGCCGCACCGTCCGCGCGTACCCACCACAGTCGTGACCAGTCCTCGTCGTAGTGGTCCACCAGCAGCGAGACGCGCGGGTTGGCGCGGATGTTGCGCAGCCGGCGCAGGTCGGTGCTCGCCTTCGGCTTGGTGTCCACCGCGAACACCACGGTGTCAGGCGGCCCAATGTCACCCGACCCGGCGAACGTGACCGGCACCAGGTGCGGCTCCCCCTCCCCCGACACGGTCGCCAGCCTGGCCACCCGGGCGGCGAAGAACCGCCGCCTGGCCTCCTCCTCGTCCAACCTCACTGGTCGATGATGACCCGCGGGTCGCCGGTGAGCCACACGTTGGCGATCCAGACACGCCGCGTCACCCAGCGCCGCGGTGTCCCCGTCGATCCGCTCCTCCAGTGCCGCCCACGTTACGGCGGGGCGGGCTGGTGGGGCGGCGGGAACAGGCCGAGCAGCCGGACCACCGCTCGCCGGTCGCCGCCGACCGTCACCGTGCCGGCGTGCTCGGCCTCGTCCAGGGTGCGGCGGCGGAAGGCGAGGCCGCGCAGGGTGGTCACGTCGGTCTCGACCGCCGCGTCGGGCCGGTCGGCCGAACCGCGGACGATGTCCAGGCGGCCGCCGTCCACCGCCACCCGGTATGCCGCGTCGCCGAGCCGGATCCCGTACCGGGCGCGCAGGTCACCGGCTGCCGCCGGGTCGAACGCCGTCTTCAGCGCGATCATCAGCGCGTCCGCGCTCATCTCGGCGGTCGCCGTCGCCTCCACCTGGCTCCCCCACCGGCCCAGGTGCAGCAGCACCGGCTCCAGCTCGCGGCCCCAGCCGGTCAGCTCGTACACCCAGGTGGCGGCCGGCGGGTCGAGCCGGCGGCGCCCGACGACGCCGCTGTCCTCCAGCTCGCGCAGCCGCTGGGAGAGCACGTTGGGGCTGGCGGCGGGCAGGCCGGCCCGCAGGTCCGTGAAGCGCTTCGGGCCGAGCAGCAGCTCGCGGACGACCAGCAGCGCCCATCGCTCCCCGATCAGGTCCAGCCCCCTGGCGATCCCGCACGGGTCGCCGTAACTCCGCATCGCGCTCACGGAACCCATGATACGGTACGAGGACCACTTGGTCCTAAAATAGGAGTACACCATGCCGCAGGAGATGACCCCCGAGGCCCGCCGCGCCTTCCTCGCCGAGGGGGCGCGTACCGCCGTCGTCGCCACCACCCGCGCCGACGGCCGGCCGCACGCGGTGCCGGTCTGGTACGGCCTGGACGGCGACGACATCCTGGTCAACATCAGCGGGGACACCGTGAAGGGCAAGGCGCTGCGGCGCGACCGGCGGGTGACGGTCGTGGTGGACGACGACCGGCCGCCGTACGCGTTCGTGATGGTGGAGGGCGAGGCCGAGCTGGTCGACGAGCCCGGCGCGCTGCGCGCGGGTTCCGAGGTGATCGCCCGGCACTACCTCGACGGGCCGGCCGTCGACGGGTGGCTCGCCTACGCCACCGGCCCCGGAGTGGTGCTGGTCAGGATCCGGCCGACCAGGGTCGTCGCGGTGGACAAGGTCGGCGGCTGATCCTTACAGAACTCTGTTCTCCGCACCAAGAGACTCCCAGATCCTTCTCAGTAACGCCGGATACCCATGAGGCGTGGCTGACACGACAGGGACCCGGCAAGAGGTCGAGAGGCACAGCGGGGACGGGGGCGCGGGCCGGCGGCGGCGGTGGCGTCGCCGACCGTGGGTGACGTGGGCGGTGCTCGGCGGCGTGCTCGTCGCGGGCGCGTCGACCGCCGCCGTCGTGGTGGCCACCCGCGACGGCGGCGCGGACACGCCCGGCGTGCAGCGGTTCCTCAGCCGCCCCGACCTCACGCCACCCGCCATCGACGTGCTGTCCTCGAACGGCGGTACCGCGCCGGGACTGTTCTTCCTCGCGCCGAAACAGAAGGTCAGCCAGTCCGGGCCGCTGATCGTGGACGGCAACGGCTCGCTGGTGTGGTCGCTGCCCGAGGCGGCCGGCGCGACCGACTTCCGGGTGCAGGAGTACCAGGGCAGGCCGGTCCTCACCTGGTGGCAGGGCAGCTCGAAGGTCGGCGTCGGCCAGGGCGGCTACGTGATCATGGACACCGCGTACCACCAGACCGTCACCGTGCACGCCGCCGCCGGCACCCAGGGTGACCTGCACGAGTTCCAGATCACGCCGGCCGGCACCGCGCTCATCACCAGCTACCCGGTGCGCCAGGCCAACCTCACCCCGGCCGGCGGGCCGGCCGACGGATACGTGTACGACTGCGTCGCCCAGGAGATCGACATCGCCACCGGCGCGGTGCGGTGGCAGTGGAGCGCCCTCGACCACGTGCCGCTGACCGAATCCGCGGTCACCCCGACCACCGCCGGCGACGGCAGCAGGCAGCACCCGTACGACTACTTCCACATGAACTCGGTCAAGCCGGACAGCGACGGGCACGTGCTGATCTCCTCGCGACACACCGGCACCGTGTACCGGGTCGACATGACCACCGGCGCGATCGAATGGCGGCTCGGCGGCAAGGCCAGCGACTTCACCATCGGTGACGCCGCCCACTTCGCCTGGCAGCACGACGCCGAACGGCAGCCGGACGGCACGATCACCCTGTTCGACAACGACGCCGGCGGTCCCGACGGCTCCGACGACGCCACCCACTCCCGCGCGCTCGTGCTCGACGTGGACACCGCCACCCACCGCGCCAGCCTGGTGCGCGCGTACACCAGCCCGGAGCGGGTGCTGGCACCCAGCCAGGGCAACATGCAGGTGCTACCGAACGGGAACGTGCTGGTCGGATGGGGCGCCCAGCCGTACTTCACCGAGTTCAGCCCGGACGGGACGGTGCTCTACGACGCCACCTTCGGCACCGGCGCGGACTCGTACCGGGTCTACCGGCTGGAGTGGACCGGCACTCCCGACACCCTTCCCGACCTGGCCGTCAGGGCGGCCCCGCACGGAAAGATGGCGGTGTCGGCCAGCTGGAACGGGGCCACCGAGGTCGCCAGCTGGCAGGTGCTGACCGGCGACGACCCGGCCCACCTGTCGGTCGTCCGGACCGCGCGGCGGACCGGTTTCGAGACCACCGTCACCGTGCCGTCACGCCGGTACGCCCAGGTCCGGGCGCTGGACGCGCACGGCGACGTGCTCGCAACCTCCGCCACCCACGACCGTTGACGGGCCGCGGCGGGCCCCGTAGCGTGCGGTTCGGAGTGACGGCGTACGGAAGCTGGTGAGAGTCCAGCACGGTCGCGCCACTGTGAGCCCGCCGATGGCCTTGGCGGGTGAGTCAGATACGACGCCGTCACGATGCCCCACCACGTACGGGACGCACGATCCCTGAGGAGGCCACGTGACCACCATCCCCGCGCCCAGCGCCCCCGCCACCCCGGTCGTCCTGCCCCTGTCGAGGGCGGTGTGGTGGCTCGTCGGCGCCGCCGCGCTCGCCCTGGCGCTGTACTACTTCGTCGGCGTCGACCAGGGCGCGGTGTCGGCGTTCGGCGGCGCGCGGGTCCACGACCTCGTCCACGACGCGCGGCACTTCCTCGGCTTCCCCTGTCACTGAGCGCCGGCCCGGTATGGAGCGGAAGCTCGTCGCCCGCGGAATGCTCGCGGGCGCGCTGGCCGGACTGCTCGCCTTCCTGTTCGCGCGGATCCTCGCCGAACCGCAGATCCAGGCCGCCGTCGACTACGAGAACGGGCGCGACGCGGCGCTGACCCACTCCCCCGATCGGGTGGGTTCGGACGTCTTCAGCCGCACTGTCCAGGCCAACCTCGGCCTCGGCGTCGGCATGGTGTTCTTCGGCATCGCGATGGGCCTGCTGTTCGCGGTCGTGTACACCGTGTGCCTGGGCCGCGTCGGCGCCCTGCGACCCCGCCCGCTGGCGCTGCTGGTCGCCGGCGCCGGCTTCCTGGCCCTGTACCTGATCCCGTTCCTGAAGTACCCCGCCAACCCGCCGGCCATCGGCGACCCGGACACGATCCATCGCCGCGGCCTGCTGTACCTCGTCATGGTGGCGTGCTCGGTGACGTTCCTGGCCGGCGCGGTGTGGCTCGGCCGCCAGCTCCAGCCGCGCTACGGCGCCTGGAACGCGACCCTGCTGGCCGGCCTCGCTTTCGTCGTGGCCACCGGCGCGCTGATGGCCGCCCTCCCAGCCGTCCACGAGACGCCATCGCCCCTCCACGACGCGGCCGGCCACCTCGTCTACCCGGGCTTCCCCGCCGACACCCTCGCCGCCTTCCGCCTGTACTCGGTCGGCGCCCAGCTGCTGCTCTGGACCGCCCTCGGCCTGGCCTTCGCCCCACTCGCCGACCGCGTGCTCACGCCCGTCCCGGCATGAACCCGTTCTTCGCATTCCAGACCCACGCCGCCGGCACCCCCGCCACCCCGCCGTGGCGCCCCCTGTCGGAACTGGTCGACCCCGACGACCCGGCCCTCGCCGCCCGCATCGCCGCCGTCCGCGCCCACCTCGCCACCGCCGCCAACCGCTCCGCCGACACCATCCCCCTCCGGGTAGCCGCGTCGGTCACCCACCTCGGCCTGACGGCCCGCCTGCTCTCCCCCGCCCTCCACCTGACCGTCACCACCGGCCAGGTGCCCGACCTCACCCTCGCCACCACCTGGTACCAGCCCACCCTGGCCAGTACCTTCCCGCTCTCCCTCCCGGCGGTACCAGGCACGCCCGCCGAGACCTTCCGCCGCCACATCCTCGAAGGCCCCATCGCCGCCCTGGTGGACGCGACCCGCCGCTACTCCGTCTCCCCCAAGATCCTCTGGGGCAACGTCGCCTCAGCCCTCCACGCCGCCACCACCCAGCTCCCCCCAAAAGCCACGCCCCTGACCCAATCGCTCCTCACCCACCCACCCCTCCACAACACCTGGACATCC
Organism: Mycobacteriales bacterium; assembly: GCA_045806985.1. GTDB lineage: Bacteria > Actinomycetota > Actinomycetes > Mycobacteriales > JBJMIH01 > JBJMIH01. The sequence continues at coordinate 11,592 of JBJMIH010000028.1, forward strand.
ACCCCGGTCTTCCGCCGCCGAACCTGCTGCCTCATCTACCAAGCCGCACGCCAAGGCACCCCGCCCTCCCTCTGCGCCGACTGCGTCCTCAACGCACCCCGTGCCAACAGGCCCTGACAGCGCGGTGGTCTCAGCGGTACGCGGGCCGCCGGCACGGGTCCTGGCCGGCGGTGGCGGCAGCGGCCGACGACACGTCAGCCCGCCGTACGATCGCGCCTCCCGATCCACCTCAGAGCCGAGACGGGTGCGCGCAACCCCGTCGCGCCGGGGGCCGGCAGGGGTGGTGTGGGGGTGAGCGGAATACTTCCCAGTTTGGGCCGGAGAGCGGACGGCCGCAGGCGTTTCCCCTGGTAGTGGGGCGGGCGGGGTTCGAACCCGCGACCGGAGGATTATGAGTCCCCTGCTCTGACCGGCTGAGCTACCGCCCCGGGCGCCAGCCGCAGGCTAGCAAGCAGCGGCCTGCGGCTGGGGGCCGGGTGGAGGCGGCTTCAGGGGGTGGGTTCGCCGTTGCTCTCGGCGGTTTCCTGGGCCGCGATGTCCTTGCGGACCTCGTCCATGTCGATCGCCTGTACCTGGCCGATCAGGTCCTCCAGCGCCGCCTCGGGGAGGGCGCCCGGCTGCGCGTACAGCACCACCCGGTCGCGGATGGCCATCAACGTCGGGATGGACGAGATGTTGAACGTGGCGGCCAGCTCCGGCTGTGCCTCGGTGTCGACCTTGGCGAACACGATGTCGGGGTGCCGCTCGGCCGACTTCTCGAACACAGGAGCGAACGTCCGGCACGGGCCGCACCAGGCCGCCCAGAAGTCGACCAGGACGATCTCGTTCTGGGTCACCACATCGTTGAAGTTCTCGCTGGTCACGGTGGCAGTCGCCACGGGCATCTCCTCCTTTGTCTCTCCTCTCCCGGTCAACGAGGCTGCCGGCCGATTCATGCCCGATGATCGACAGCGGCGGGATCAGCCCCGCAGGTAGCCGTTCACGACCAGCGGCAGCGAAGCGTCCAGGCCGGCCACGTTCAGCACGCCCTCGTCCTTCGGGTCGCCGATCGTGTACCCGGCCGCGGTCATTGACGCGACCACGAGCCGCGCCCCGGTCTGGCGCGCCTTCCGGTACGAGGTGAGCGCCTGGCTCGGGTGCTGGCGCCGGCCCGCCCAGGTCTCGTTGTCGGTGAGGACCACGAACCCGTCCACGTCCAGCTTCCGCTGGCGCGCGTACTGGAACGGCAGCGACAGGTCGGTGCCACCGCCGGACGGCCGCCAGCCGGCGATCTCGCGCAGGTTGGTCCGCGGCGTGATCCTCGACGCGTGCACCGCCGTGTCCACGTCGATCACGTGCAGGTTCGCGCCCTCGATCCGCGCCAGGATGACCGCCATCGCGCACGCCACCTCATACACCGATCCGAGTACCGAGCCGCCGAAGGTGACTCCGGCGTACGACATCGAACCGGACGAGTCGACCGCGACCAGCACCCGCCGTCCGGACGGCCGCACGTGCCCGAACGACAGCTCGTACGCCTCCTCCAGCGCGTCCGAGATCGCCGGCACCGGCTGCCAGGTCTGCGCCGGCGCCTTGCGGTTCGGCTGCGACCGGCCCGACTGGTACACGCGCAGCGCCAGGAACAGGTCCATCGGGTGGATCCGGCCGCGGCGCAGCGCGTCAGCGTCGGTCAGCCGCGCGACCGCCCGCCGCGTCGCGTCGCCCAGCGGGGCGAGCGCGCCGACGCGGGTCATCCGCGCGAGGTTCCTGATCAGCGCGGTCTGGCCGATGGTGTCGACCAGCGCGTCCCAGACCTCGGCCGAGCCGAGCACCGGGTCCGGCAGGTACTCCCACGGCACCCGCCGCTCGGTCACGACCCGGACGGCATCGGCCGGCGTGGTGACGGCCTTGGCGGTCAGAAACGCGTCCACCGCCGGCAGCACCTCGCGCGCCCGCTCGTCCGGCACCTTGCCGGCGATCCAGCCGAGCAGCACGCCGCGCTGCTCGCTGTCCGGTACCGGGTGCGCGATCCGCAGCACGTCCCGGAGCGAGAACTCCTCGCCGGCCGGGGTACGGCGCTGGCGCGCCTTGCAGGCACGCCACGCGACCGTGTCCACGTCGCCGTCGAGGAACCACGAGGCGAGCGCGGTACGCAGCGCGCGGCCGACGACCGGCGCGGTGCCACCGCGGGCGGTCGGCTTGCCGCCGAGCTGCTTCAGGTACCCGAAGAACGTGGCGAGGTGATCCGTGGTGCGCGCCACCTTCGGCACGGCCAGCTTCGCGGCCTGCCGGGTGTCCGGGTCGCCGAACGCGAACGCCGCGGCGAGCGCGAACAGCGCCGGCCGGTTCTTCGGCGCGCGCGGCGGCCGGGCCGTCGAGAGTCCGGTGGCCAGCGCGACCAGGCGCGTGCCGTTGTCGGCGAGCGCGGCGACCAGCACGTCCACGTTGGCCTCGGTGAGCCTGTCCTCACCCAGGTAGTAGGTGCCGCCGGTGGTGCCGAGGATCAGGAAGTCCTCGACCCTGCGCCACAGGTCCTTGCCGAAGACGTACCCGCCGGCGGCGTTGCGGACCTGGTCGGTCCGGCCAGGGATGCGCCTGGTCTGCGGGGTCGACCGCGTCGAGATCGCGGCCAGCGGGTCACGCGCCATCGTCACTCTCCTCTGTCGACCCGCGGTCACGCACGGCGACCACGGATGGGTTCTGGGTATCGGGAGGTGAGACGGGGAGTGCGGGGCGGATGAGGTGACGCCCACCGGGTTTTCAGCGCTCTGCCGATTGAGCTACCGCCCGATGGCCGGGCGGGCGGGACTCGAACCCGCAGCCTCTCCATTCACAGTGGTAACCGACGGAACTTCGACCCGCCCCGCTTCCCCCGTGCAACCACAACGGACACGACACCGGTGACTCAGAGCCCCCGGCGCGACTCGAACGCGCGGCTTCTCCGGTAGGAGCGGAGCGCTCTGTCCGCTGAGCTACGGGGGCGTACCTGGGATGAAGGGGTACTCGACGGATGTGGTGCTGCCGGCCGGGTCCCGTCGAGAGCGTGCGGCAGGAGGGATTCGAACCCCCTGAGCACAGGGGCACCTGGGTTACAGCCAGGCCCGACTCTCCCGCGTCGGCGCTGCCGCATGGGGCGATCGGGCGGAATCGAACCGCCACGTCCGGGGCCACAATCCGGTGCTCTGCCGTTGAGCTACGACCACCGTGGCCGCACCAGGACTTGAACCTGGGACCTCCGCCGTGTCGGGGCGGTGCTCTACCAACTGAGCCATGCGACCGTGCGTACCCGGTGCTGGATTCGAACCAGCGACCCCCTCGGTGTGAACGAGGTGCGCTACCACTACGCCAACCGGGCGGGAGGCGGCCCCGACGGGATTCGAACCCGCGGCCTCCGGCGTGACAGACCGGTGCTCTCACCTGCTGAGCTACGAGACCAATGGTGGTGCTGCGGAACGTGGAACCGGTCGGAATCGAACCGACGACCTCCTCGGTGCGAATGAGGTGCTCTCCCTGGCTGAGCTACGGCCCCAAGGGTGCTGGACGCTGCCGGTTGAACGACGTGCCAAGGTGGCGCGGTGCCCCCACCAGGATTCGAACCTGGAACCCTCCGCTTAAGAGGCGGCAGCTCTGACCGTTGAGCTATGGAGGCGGGTGCCGCGGAGGGTGAGGGACTCGAACCCCCAACCGTGTTACCGGCCACTGTTTTCGGGACAGCTTGGCGCGCCTGTGCCGGACCCTCCGTGAGCTGGGGAAGCAGGATTCGAACCTGCATCATCCTGATTCAGAGTCAGGCGAGCTACCGATTGCTCCACTCCCCACCGAGCGCGCCACCACCCCCGCCGGCGGCGCGCGGTGCCCGTGGCCGGATTCGAACCGGCATCCTCCCGATCTTGAGTCGGACGCCTCTCCCAGTTGGACCACACGGGCGTGCGTACCCACGGCAGGATTCGAACCTGCATCCTCCGCGTTCTGAGCGCGGCGCCTCGTACCGTTGGGCTACGTGGGCATGGAGCGGACGACCGGCTTCGAACCGGCGACCTTCACCGTGGCGAGGTGACGCTCTTCCTGCTGAGCTACGTCCGCGTTGACATCTGCTGAGCCACCGGCCGGGCTCGAACCGGCTGCCTCCGACGTACCGGGTCGGCGCTCTCCCCGATGAGCTACGGCGGCGTGTGCGAGCCTTCGGCCGGAGTCGAACCGGCGCCCCATCCTTACGAGAGATGTGTCCTCACCCGCTGGACCACGAAGGCACGCGTGCGCTCGGCGGGATTCGAACCCGCAGCCACCACGTTCTCAACGTGGCCCGTCTACCAGTTGCAGCACGAGCGCGCGACACGAGCGGGTGACGGGGGTCGAACCCGCGTCGACAGCTTGGAGGGCTGTGGTTCTGCCGTTGAACTACACCCGCGGAGAGGCCCCGGCAGGACTCGAACCTGCATGTGTCCATTACGCTTCCGACTCGTTCGTAGCGAGAGGCGATACGAGGCCAACTGCTGACGCCGGCCGGTGCCGGGAGTCGGTCCCGGCCGGCGTCTGATGTCGTGTCCGCTGTGGAGTTCTCAACCATCGTGCCCACGAAAGGGCCCTCGCACGGGTGGAAGGACTCGAACCCTCGTAACCGGCTTTGGAGACCGGCGTCCTTGGCGCTGGACGACACCCGTATGGATAATTTGGGAATGCCAAACAAAGCCTCTGCGCAGGCCTGGAGAATGATTCTGTAAACGGTCCTGTAAACACTGAGGCCGCCTCCGGCGGTTACCGTGGCGGCCTTCGCATCAGGCGAGGATCTGTTCCTCGTCAGGTACGGCCACCACCGCCGGCACGCCAGTTGAGCTGCGTCGCTTGCCTCAGCAGGGAAGATAGGACGACCGACAAGCTCACGCCGGCACACGTCCAGTGCTGATATTTTTGCGCCTGATCCGCGGTGCGTGCTCGCATCGCTCATTCCTCCCTTCGGGCTCTCTCGTTCGCTGCATTCAGGATCAACTAGCAACGTCTGATCGTCAACACATATTTCCGGCCGGGCGGCGGGCTAAACACCGATCCCTACGAACACGGACCACCCCCGCCGGCTACCAGGCCGGACGGGGGCGGTCCTCGACCGCGGGAGGACGGTCGCGTCTAGTGCATCCGTCCGCGCCGCCGCGCCGTGGACATCGCCACCGCGCCGCCGACGATCAGAGCACCGCCGATCACCACCAGCAGCAGGATGCTGGTACCGGTCGCGGGCAGGTTCCCGCCGCCCTCGGCCGACGGGGCACTGACGGTGTCCGTGGGCGTCGGGCTCGGCGGGCACGCCTTCCCGGTGATGTCACCAGCGTCGGTCGCCAGGCCGTCGTCGTTGGTCGAAGCATCGGTCCACTGCTCGACGCACGTCTTGTAGATCCAGGAGTAAGGACCGGCAGTGATGTGCACGCCCTCCGGGACGGTGACGTCCTTACCGTTGCCACCTGGGGTCCCGCCGAGGAACAGGGCTGGCCAATTACTTGTCGACGCGGGCATTCCCGCGCACGACTTGAGCCGGTCGGTTCCCTTGCCGTCGCACTTGTAGTCGTATGTCGTCTTGACGCTGCCCTGGCTCGGCGCCGTCGTCGACGTCACCGTGAACGCGAAGCTGCCGGCGAAGGTGCCGGTCTGTTCGGTGACCTTGGCACCTTCTCGCGGTGACAGCGCGCCGCCGATCGTCTTGAATGTGCCCTTGTCCTGCAGGAGGACGTGGTACTCACCGGGAGCCGACGTCGGAGTGAACGTGATCGTGCGGTCGTACTGTAGGAACGCCCAGGCGCCGTTGTGGCCGTTGTCCTGGTTGTTACTGATGTGAACTGTGAAGCTTTGTGGAGCTGCTGCTGCTGGCTGGATATCCGCCAACACCACCCCACCACTGGCCACCGTGAATGCGGCAGCCAGAGTCAGCAGCCTGGTACGCACTAGGCGTCCTCCGTCCGAAGGAATAGTTAACCACTGACGTTCGTATCGGACACTCGCCTTCAGGAGTTACCGAACTATCCGGACAGGCCCAGACGTTGCTGGTCAGAGCAGTATGGGAACAATTCAGACATGAGATATTCCGCTGTACTCGCGCTGGCAGGGCTCGCGCTGGCGGCCGCGTGCCACAGCGGGCACCCGAGCACGCCGCCGGCGACCACGGTGCCGATCGGCGGTGACCGCGTCGGGCTGGACGCCGCCGTCCGGTCCTACACGACGGCCTACACCGACGACGACTGGGCCGACGCCTGGGACCTGCTGTCCGCCCGCTGCCAGCGGAAGGTGAGCCGCGAGGAGTTCCACCGGAGGGCGGCGGCGGTCAACGCGCGGTACGGCGAGCTGGGCGTCATGACACTGACGATCAACCGGATCAGCCCAGGCCACCACGCCACGGTGAGTTACACCTTCAAGTACCCGCAGATCAACCAGAAGTCGGAACCGTGGGTGTACGAGCGCCGACACTGGCGCGAAGACCGCTGCTAGCGGTGAAGAAAGGGAAGCTCCCCCGACTGGACTTGAACCAGTAACCCTGCGATTAACAGTCGCATGCTCTGCCAATTGAGCTACGGGGGACCACACGGCCGCTCGCGGTGGCGGCGAGGACCAGAATACCGTACTGCCGTCCCGCCCCGGCCACCCGGTTTTGCGGTGCCGCAAGCATAGCAGCCGGTGATCGGCGGTCCCGGTCGCGGGTCTGGGCACCCTGCGGAAGACTGATGGTGAGATAACTGGGAGGAGCGCCATGCGGATGAAGATCGCGTTCGTCGCCGGCCTGGGCGTGGGGTACGTGCTCGGCGCCCGTGCGGGGCGGGAACGGTACGAGAAGATCATGCGCGGGATGCGCGGCGTCAAGGACAACCCGACCGTGCAGGAAACCGCCGGGCTGCTCGGCGCGCAGGCCGGCAGGGCGCTGTCCACCGCCAAGGGCAAGGCCGGGCAGGGTGTGAACACGCTGTACCGGAAAGCACGGCACAAGGACGACGAACCGGAGTGGGCCCGCCACAACGGCTACGTCTCCTGACCGCACTCGGGAGCAGGAGCCGAGCCAGGCGGGCAGTGAGGCCGGCGAGGCGGGCCGGTCACCGGAGACGGTGGCCGGCCCGCCTCGTGTCGTCTCCGGCCCCGAGCCGAGAGCCAGCCGTCAGCCGGTCAGGACCGGGTGCGCGCCGTCGCGCAGGGCCCGGTAGCGGTCCCGCACCTCCGCCGGCGCCTCCTCCGGCGGCAGCGACTCGCCCGGTACCGGCCAGTCCGGCGGCTCGGCGGTCCCGGCCAGTACCCAGGCGGCCTGGCGGGCGGCGCCGCGGGCCACGTACTCGGCGGGTTCCGGCACCTCTACCGGCACGCCGAACAGGCCGGCCGCGACCGCCCTGACCGCGGGTGAGCGGGCCGCGCCGCCGATCAGCAGCACCCTGCCGACCCGCACGCCTTCCGCGCGCAGCGCTTCCACCCCGTCGGCCAGCCCGCACAGCATGCCCTCCACCGCCGCTCTCGCCAGGTTCTCCGGAGTGGCGTTCGCCCTGGTCAGGCCGTACAGCAGGCCGTGCGCGGCCGGCAGGTTCGGGGTGCGCTCGCCGTCCAGGTACGGCAGCAGGGTGAGGCCGCCGGCGCCCGGTCGGGCGCGGAGGGCGAGCGTGTCGAGGCCGGCGAGGTCGGTACCGAGGAGCTGGGCCGCCGTCGTGAGCACCCTGGCGGCGTTGAGCGTGCACACCAGCGGCAGGAACTGGCCGGTCGCGTCGGCGAAGCCGGCCACAGCGCCGGTGGCGTCGGCGGTCGGCGTGCTCGACACCGCGAACGCCGTGCCGGAGGTGCCCAGTGACACGACCACGTCGCCGGTGCGGGCGCCGAGGCCGAGCGCGGCGGCGGCGTTGTCGCCGGTGCCGGGGCCGAGCGGGCGGCCGTCGGGCGTGTGGCCGGCCGGTTCGGCGGGGCCGGCCACCTTCGGCACCGCCAGGTCGCGGCCGAACGCGCGGACCAGCAGGTCGGGGCGGTACTCGCCGGTGCCGGGCGACCAGTAGCCGGTACCGGACGCGTCGCCACGGTCGGTGACCGGCTCGCCGACCGCCCCGGCGAGCTTCCAGGTCACCCAGTCGTGCGGGAGCACGACCCTGGCGACCCGCGCGGCCAGGTCGGGCTCGTGCTCGGCCAGCCAGCGCAGCTTGGTGACGGTGAAGCTGGCGACCGGCACCGAGCCGACCGCCTC
>JBJMIH010000029.1:0-19438 GCA_045806985.1 Mycobacteriales bacterium
AAGCGCCGGCTGATCGGCACGTTCTTCGCGGTCTTCCTCGGCGTCGCGTTCCTCGCCGGCACGATGGTGCTGAGCGACACGCTGCGTGCCGGCATCGACCGCTTCTTCACCACCGCGTACGCCGGAACGGACGCCGAGGTACGCAACGCCTCCTATGTCAAGACCGGCGCCATCGACGCCCGCGGTGGCATCGACGCGAACCTCAACGACCAGGTCCGGCAGGTGCCGGGCGTGCGCGACTCCGCGCCGGTCATCGACGGCTTCAGCCAGATCCTCGGCCGCGACGGCAAGCAGATCGCCACCAAGGGCCCGCGCACCGCGAGCACCTGGGTCAACGGCGACCTCAACCCGTACAAGCTGGCCTCCGGCCACGCCCCGCGCACCCCGGACGAGGTGGTCATCGACCTCGGCTCGTACAAGACGGGTCACCTGCGCATCGGCGACACGATCACCGTGACCACCCCGCAGCCGGCGCGGGTGAAGCTGGTCGGCGTCGCGAAGTTCGGGTCGCAGGACTCCTTCGGCGGCACCTCCTACACCGGCTTCACGCTGGCCGGGGCGGAGCAGCACCTCAAGCCGCCGCGCGGCACGGTGTCGCGGATCGTGGTGGACGCCGCGCCCGGCGTGTCCGCGCAGACCGTACGGCAGCGGATCGCCGCCGTGCTGCCCCACAACGTCCAGGTCATCACCGGCAAGCAGCTCACCCAGGAGGCCTCGGACTCGGTCAACAAGGGCTTCATCAACATCTTCCGCACCTTCCTGCTGGTGTTCGCGGTGATCGCGCTGCTGGTCGGCACGCTGAGCATCTTCAACACGTTCTCGATCATCGCCGCGCAGCGGGCCAGGGAGTCGGCGCTGCTGCGGGCGGTCGGCGCCACCCGGGGGCAGGTGCTCAGCACGGTCGTGCTGGAGGCGCTCGCCCTCGGCGTGGTCGCCAGCGTGGTTGGGCTGTTCGGCGGGCTCGGCTTCGCGGCGCTGCTCAAGGCGCTGTTCGCCGGGTTCGGGTTCAAGCTGCCCGCGGTCGGGCTGGTGCTCAAGCCGGTCACGGTCCTGGTGGCGATCCCGGTCGGCATCCTGGTCACCGTCGTCGCCGGGCTGCTCCCGGCCGTCCGCGCCTCCCGGGTGCGGCCGCTGGCCGCGCTGCGGGACGTGGCGATTGACCGGTCCGGCCGGTCGGCGGTACGGGCCGCGATCGGCGTCGGCATGACCGGGATCGGCGTCGCGCTCGCCCTGCTCGGCGTGCTCGGCACCGGCGGGATGGCGACGGCCGGCTTCGGCGCGCTGCTCACGCTGGTCGGCTTCGTGGTGCTCGGCCCGGTCGCGGCCGGTCCGGCCAGCCGGCTGCTCGGGCTGCCGCTGGCCCGCCGGGTGACCGGCGCGTTCGCCCAGCAGAACGCGATGCGCAACCCCAAGCGCACGTCCGGCGCCGCGGCCGCGCTGATGATCGGCGTCGGCGTGGTGACGCTGTTCACCGTGTTCGCCGCCTCGCTCGGCGCGTCCATCAAGCACGACGTCAACGCGCAGGTCGCCGGCGACATCGTGGTGAACGAGGGCACCGGCGGCGTGGCGGGCCAGTTCTCGCCGCAGACCGCCGCCGCGGTCGCCAGGCAGTCCGGCGTCCGGGCCGCGGCTGGCACCGGCACCGCCGCCGTGACGCTGGCCGGCAAGGACCAGGAGATCAAGGTCGGCGACCCGGCCGCGCTGGCGGGGGTGCTGCGGGTGAAGACGACGGCGGGCTCGCTGGCCGGCATGTCCGGTACGCAGGTCGCCGTGACCAAGGACGTGGCGAAGTCGCACGGCTGGACGACGGGCTCGCCGGTGACGATCCGGTACCCGGACGGCGCCAGCGAGCGGCTGACCGTCGGCGCCGTGTACGACAAGGCCTCGCTGCTGGGCGACTACCTGCTGCCGCGGGCGGCCTGGTCGCCGCACGCGCCGACCGACACCGACACCGTCGTGTACGTGGCGCTGAAGCCGGGCGTCGACCTGGCGGCGGGGAAGGCGCAGGTCAAGCGGGCGGTGGCGCCGTTCGGCAAGCCGGACGTGCAGACCAGGGCCGAGTACGTCACCGCGTCGACCGCGCAGGTCACCGCGCTGCTCGGCATCGTCTACGTGATGCTCGCGCTGGCCATCCTCATCGCGCTGGCCGGCATCGCGAACACGCTGTCGCTGTCGATCCACGAGCGGACCCGGGAGCTGGGGCTGCTGCGGGCGGTCGGCGCGACGCGGCGGCAGGTGCGCGCGATGGTGCGCGGCGAGTCGGTGATCGTGGCGCTGTTCGGCACGGTCGGCGGGCTGGGCCTGGGGCTGTTCCTGGGCTGGGCGCTGGTGCGGGCGGCCTCGTCGGTGACCGGCACGTTCGCCGCGCCGGTGGGTCAGCTCGTCATCGTCCTGCTGGTCGGCGCGGTGGCCGGGGTACTGGCCGGCCTCCGCCCGGCGCGCCGGGCCGCCAAGCTCAACGTCCTGTCCGCCCTCGCCACCGAGTGAGCCGGGCTACGGGACGATGATCGCGATGCAGTAGAGGCCGCTCAGGCCGGGGAAGCAGTACTGACCATCCGCGTCGATCATCTTGAAGTCGGCGCGGGTGGTCCCCGGCCAGTTCGGGGCCGTCAGCTCCACCACCACCCGGACCCGCTCGCCCGGCCGGGTGTCCGGCAGCGGCACCCGCCACGGCGAGCGGAACAGCCCGGGCTCGTCGTGCGGGCCGACCCGCTCCATCATCCGGCCCAGCCACGGGACCGTGCCGGCGTTGCGGATCTCCCAGACCTTGGTGAACGTCTCGTTGGTGCTGAAGGTCGAGCCGTCCGGCACGGTCACGTCGGCGATGAACTCGGTCAGGTCGCCCGGCACCAGCGGCGGCGCGCCAGGGTCCGGGATCAGCGCGCCCGGCTCCTGGCCGGTCCTGTGCTCGATCGCCCAGATCTCGTCGGCGACCTCGGCGAGCAGCCGCCGCTCGCGGTGCTTGCGGAAGTGCTCGTCGCTGATCCGGAGCTGGCGGGCGGCGGCCCGGCGGCGGTCCTTGCGCAGCATCCCGCGGGTGCTGCCGATGCCGAGCAGCAGCGCGGCGGCGGTACGGGTGGGCCCGTCGCCGAGCCGGTGCACGGCGTCCCGGATGACCGTGACGACGGCCCGGGTCCGCTCGTCCGCGCCGGGCCCGTCCGCGGCCACCTCCACGCAGCGCAGCGTGGCGATCGGGCCGAGCTCGTCGTACCGCTTGACGAGCCGGACCGGGGCGAGCCCTTCCCGGCAGACGACCTGCTGGAGCACCTGCGTGATCTCCTCGGGACCCGCCGTCACCGAATACCCCGTTTCCGTCCAGAAAATGCCCGCCGGTGCGGGCTACCGTACCGGTCATCACCTTTGCGGGTGAGGCGTTTCGGCTGTCGTCCACTGCCCCGGCGGGGGGTCGGGACAGCGGGCGCCTGCCGTACGCTCGGGATGGTGGAGTCCTACGACGCCGTCATCCTGGCCGGGGGCCGGGGCAGCCGGCTGGGCGGCGTGGACAAGCCCGCACTGGAGGTCGGCGACCGTACCCTGCTGGAGCGCGTGCTCGCGGCGGTGACCGGCGCCGGCCGGGTGGTGGTCGCCGGGCCGGCCGCCCCACCGCCGGCGATCGTGGTCCGCGAGGAGCCGCCGGGCGCCGGGCCGGTCGCGGCGCTGGCCGCCGCGCTTCCCGAGGTGACCGCGCCGGTGGTGCTCGTGCTCGCCGCCGACCTGCCATTCCTCACCGAGCGCCACTGTGCGCGGCTGCGGTCGGCGCTGCGCGGGGACGCGGCGGTGGCCGTCGACACCGGCGGGCACGACCAGTACCTGCTCGCCGCCTGGCGTACCCCGGCGCTGCGCCGCCGCCTGGACGGCCTGCCCGGCTACGGTGGGCTGCCGGTGCGCCGGCTGTACCAGGGCGCCGACCTGGACAGGGTCGCCTTGGAGGCGGCCGGTACGAGGCCGCCGCCCTGGTTCGACTGCGACACCGCCGAGGACCTGCGAACCGCACGGGAGAACGCATGAGCGTGATGGAGGAGTGGCTGGCGACGGCGGCGGGGGAGTTGGGCGTGGACGCGCCCGGCCGGGACGAGGTGAACGCCGTACTCGACCTGGCCAAGGTCGTCGCGCACGGGGTGGCGCGGCCGGCCGCGCCGGTCACCGCGTACCTGGCCGGGCTGGCCGTCGGCAGGGGCATGCCGCTGGCGGAGGTGACCGCCGCCCTGGAGCGGCTGGTCCCGGCCGCCGGGTCAGCCGACGAGTAGACCGGCTGGCTGATGGCCGTTCCGTGGGCCGAGGCGCGGGAGCGGGCGCACCGGGCCGTGCCGCCGCTGCCGCCGCGCACCGTGCCGCTGGCCGCCGCGCTCGGCGGGGTGCTGGCGGCCGACCTGTGCGCGCTGGCCGACCTGCCGGTGGAGGACGTGACGGCCATGGACGGGTACGCCGTCGCCGCCGAACCGGCCGCCGGCCCGTGGCGGGTGGTGCGGCGGGTGCTGGCCGGCGCGGAGGCCGGGCCGCCGCTCGCCGCCGGGGAGGCGGTCGAGGTGGCGACCGGCGCGCCGGTGCCGGCCGGGACCGCCGCGGTGCTGCCGTACGAATGCGCCACCGTCGCCGGTTCCGTCGTTGCCGGCGAGGTCACGCCGGGCCGGCACGTGCGCCGCAGGGGCGAGAACCACCGGGCCGGCACGTCACTGTTGCCCGCCGGTACGCCGGTCACCCCGGTCGTGCTGGGGCTGGCGGCCAGCGCCGGGCACGACACGCTGCGGGTACGGCCGGCGCCGGCGGTGGCGGCCTTCCTCACCGGCGACGAGCTGCTGACGGCCGGCGTGCCCCGGCCCGGCCGGGTCCGGGACGCGGTCGGGCCGCTGCTGGCCGGCCTGTACCCCGGCGCGGAGCTGCGCCACCTCCCGGACCGGCCCGGCGCGCTGGCCGCCGCCCTCGCCGGCAGCACCGCCGACGTGCTGCTGACCTGTGGCGCGTCGGCGGCCGGACCCGCCGACCACCTGCGCGGGGTGCTCGCCGAGCTGGGCGCGACCACCGTCGTGGAGTCGGTGGACTGCCGGCCCGGCCACCCGCAGTCGCTGTCGGTACTGCCGGACGGTCGGCCCGTCGTCGGCCTGCCCGGCAACCCGCTCGCCGCGCTGGCCGCGCTGCTCACGCTGGCGCCGCCGGTGCTCGCCGCCCTGCGCGGCCTGCCGCTGCCGGCCCTGCCGGTGGTGCGGTACGCCGGCCCGCCGGTCACCGGCCCCACCACCCGGCTGGTCCCGGTCACCGTCGAGGCGGGCGTCGCCACCCCCACCGGCGTGCCGCGCTCCGCGTCCCTGCTCACCGCCGCCACCGCCGACGCGCTCGCCGCCGTCACCGGCGACACCGCGCTGCTGCTGTCACACGGCTAGCCGCTCCGGGTGCGTGTAGATGTTGAAGCGGTGGTCGCGCAGGAAGCCGACCAGCGTGAGGCCGAACTCGTCGGCCAGCGACACCGCCAGCGACGACGGCGCGGACACCGCGCACACGATCGGGATGCCCGCCACCAGCGCCTTCTGGGTGATCTCGTAGCTGGTACGCCCGGACACCATCAGCACGTGCCCGGCCAGCGGCAGCCGGCCGGCCAGCAGCGCCCAGCCGACCAGCTTGTCCACCGCGTTGTGCCGGCCCACGTCCTCCCGCACGCACAGCAGCTCGCCGGCCGCCGTGAACAGCCCGGCCGCGTGCAGCCCGCCGGTCGTCTCGAACGTCCGCTGCGCCGCCCGCAGCGCGTCCGGCAGCCCGTACACCGTCTCGGCCGGCACCGCGGGCCCGTCCGCCGGCAGCGCCGCGCACCCGCGCAGCGACAGCGCGTCCAGGCTGGCCTTGCCGCACACCCCGCAGGCGCTGCTCACCGCGAACCGCCGGTCCGGCAGCTCCGGCAGCGGCCCGTCCAGCCCCACGTTGACGATGTTGTACTGCTGCTCGGCGTCGACATCCGGGTCGGTGCAGTACGTCATCCGCCGGATGCCGCCCGGTCCGAGCAGGCCCTCGGCGTGCAGGAACCCGGCGGCCAGCTCGAAGTCGTGCCCGGGCGTGCGCATGGTGACGGTGAGCGGGCCGGCGCCGTCGATGCGGATCTCCAGCGGCTCCTCGGTGGCGACCCGGTCCGGCCGTACCGCGAGCCGGTCGCCGCTGACTGCCCGCACCTGGACCCGCGTCACTGGGCCTGGCCGCGTCCTCATCGCGGCGTCACCGGCTGCACCGTGACGACCGTGTTGTAGTCCGGGATTCCGGACTCCGCCGACCGGGCGGCGCGGTCGAGCAGCACGTTGCCCTCCGGCCAGTGCACCTGCACCGTGCCGGGGCTGACCGGCGCCCGCTGCACGGCGGCGTCGAGCGTGCCGTGCGGGCTGGCCAGCAGCACCGCCGTGCCGTCGGCCAGCCCGAGCCGGTCCGCGTCGCCGGGGTTGATCAGCACGGCCTCGCGGAGCGCGCCGGTCAGCGAGTCCCGCCGCTCGTGCACCATGCTGTTGAACTGCTTGCCGCGCCGGGTGGCCAGCACGAACCCGCCGTCCGCCCGCGCCACCGCCGGCAGCGGCACCGCCGAGAAGTGCGCCTTCCCGTCCGGGGTGGGGAACGTCCAGCCGTCGCACAGCAGCGGCCCGCCGTACTGCACCTGGTCGCCGAAGGCCGCCAGCTTCTCGATCCCCGCGTACGCCGGCACCGCACGGGCGATGTCGGCCCGGATCGCCGCCGTCCCGCCGTACGCCAGCCGCGCGGCCAGCTCGGGCCGGACCCGGGCGGCGAGCTCGGTGAAGATCCGCCACTCCGGCCACGCCTCCGCCACCCGCGGCCCCGGGATGGTGGGGCTGAAGATGATCCGCCGCTCGGTGGAGGTCTCGGTGACGCCGCCGTCCATCTCGTACCGGGTCTGCGCCGGCAGCACCAGCACCGCGCCGTCGCCGCCGGCCGGGTCGACCAGCATCTGCGCGGACAGGCAGATGTCGACGTGCACGCGCAGCGGGATCCGGGCGAGCGCCGCGGCCGTGTACGCCGGGTCGGGCAGCACCTCCAGGAAGTTGCCGCCGGAGGCGACGAGCACGTCCAGCTCGCCGCCGGCCGCCGCGTCGATCATCTCCGGCGCGGTACGTCCCCGCCCGCCCGGCACCTCGAAGCCCCACAGCTCGCTGAACTTCGCCGCGTTCCCGGCGTTGACCGCGAGCCCGCCGGGGAAGGCGGTCGCGTACGCGCCCATCTCCGCGCCGCCCTGCACGCCGGAGTGCCCGCGGATCGGCATCAGCCCGCACTTCGGCCGGCCGACGTACCCGCGTGACAGGCCCAGGTTGATCAGCGCCCGCACCGCGTCCTCGCCGCGGGTGTGCTGGGTGACGCCCATGCTCCAGACGAACACCGCCGTCTTCGCGTCCCGCAGCATCTCCGCCAGCGCCAGCATTTCCGCCCTGCTGGTGCCGGCGAGCGTCTCCAGGTCCGCCCACGACTGGCGGCGCAGCTCGGCCACGAGCGCGTCCCAGCCGGCGGTGTGGCCGTCGATGAACTCCCGGTCCACCCAGCCGTTCTCGACCAGGTGTTTGAGCACGCCGTTGAGGAAGCCGATGTCGCCGCCGACCGTCACCGGGAAGAACCGGTCGGTGATCTTCGTGCCGAAGACCGCACTCTCCAGATTGGACGGTACCCAGTACCGCTCCATGCCCGGCTCCCGGTAGGCGTTCACGGTCGCGATCCGGGTGCCCTGCTTCTTCGCGTGGTACAGGTACTTCATCGCCACCGGCTGGTTGTTGGCCGGGTTCGCGCCCACGAAGACGATCAGGTCGGTGCCGATCCAGTCGGTGTAGGAGCACGTGGTGGCGGCGACGCCGAGCGCTTCCTTCAGCCCGAACGTGCTCGGCGCGTGGCACACCCGGGCCGCGTTGTCGATCGAGTTGCTGCCCAGCGCGCGCACCGCCTTCTGGGCCGCGAAGTAGTTCTCGTTCGGGGTGCCGCGGCTGGTCAGGTACACCCCGAACCGGTCCGGCCCGGCCGCCCGCAGCCGGTCCGCCGCGAGCGAGAGCGCGTCGTCCCAGGAGATCCGGGTGAAGCCCGCCTCGCCGGCCCGGCGCAGCAGCGGGTACGGCAGCCGGCCCAGGTCCCGCAGCTCCGCGCCGCGCCGGCCGCGCAGCGGCTCGACCTCCGCCAGCACCGCCGGGTCGATCTCCGGCTGGGTGTTCAGCCGCAGCAGCCGCAGCCGGACGTTGCACAGGTGGATCTCGCGCATGGTCCAGTCGCGCATGCCCTTGGTGCCGAGCGCGCAGCCGTCGCAGGTGCCGCGGCGCAGGATGCGCCAGGCGTACCGGCGCCGGCCCCGGTTCTCCCGGAACGCCCGCCACAGCTCGGCATAGTTGTTCGGCCGGCCCTCCCCGATCCCGAACGGCTTGCGACTCGCCCAGTTCTTCGGGTCGATCAACCGTGCCATGCCGCCAGGCTACGCCCTGTTCAGGCTGCCCAGAACGCTCGTGACCAGCGGGTCGTCCGCCGCCAGGCCGTAGTGCAGGGTGTACAGGCCGGTGGCCAGGTCGAGCAGCGCGCTGCCCGCCGGCGGTGGCGCGCTGACCGGCACCCAGAGCAGGTACATCGGTTCCGTGCCCGACCCGTCGGCGAACGGCGTCCGCCAGGCCAGCGGCAGCCGTACCGCCCCGGCGCGGGTGTAGAAGGCGAGCCGCCGCTCCCGCAGCACCCGGTCGTCGTCGCCGGTCGCCGCGTCCGGGTCCTCCACCTCCAGCACCACCGCGCCGGCGCCGTCCACCCGGGCCCGTTCCAGCACGTGCCGCAGCAGCGAGGTGCCGACACCCTGGTCGCGGCCTGCCGGGGCGACGGCCAGGTACCCGAGGTAATGCACGCCGAGCGGGGCGAGGAGCTGGGTGGTGGCGAAGCCGAGCACCTCGCCGACGTCGTCCACCCGCACCCACACCCGCCGGTCCGCGCCGAGCAGCTTCTCCAGCTCCACGTGGTGCTCGCGCCGGAACGACGCGGTGAGGATCGTGCCGACCTGGCGGCGCTGGACGGGCGACAGCATGGACGGATCAAGTACCGGCACGCGCAGAGCCTGCCACAGGCTCACGCGCGGGTGCACCCGGCTTCGGGGTGCGTCCGGTGCCGTAAGGAAGCAGCAAGATCAGGGCCAGTACGGCGGCGATCAGGCCCAGATCGGCGCCGAGGGCGGCGGCGGGCCCGGAGGCGAAGTACAGCCCGCCGATCGCGGCGATCCCGAGCGCGTTGCCGAACTGCTGGGCGGTGACCAACACGCCGGAGGCGGCGCCCGCCCGCCGCGGGTCCACGCCGGCCAGGACCACGTTGAGCAGTGCCGGCAGCACCAGGCCGTTGCCGAAGCCGACCGCCAGCATCACCGGGGCGAGTGGCGCGCCGGCCTCGACCACGGCGATCCCGGCGGCCAGGCTGGCCAGCACCAGCCCGGTGCCCGCGGTCAGCACCCGCCGGCCGTACCGGGCCACCAGCCGCCTGGCCAGCACCGACGCGACCACGAAGGTCACCCCGAGCGGGGCGAACTCGAGACCGGCGGCGAGCGGGCTGTCGTGCCTGACGTCCTGGAGGTACAGGGTCACCGCGAAGAAGAAGCTGCCCAGGTCGGCGTAGAAGGCGAGGCTGATCAGCAGGCCGGCGGTGAAGGCCCGATCGCGGAACAGCGCCGGGTCGACCAGCGGCGCCACCCGGCGGCGCTGGCCGGCCGCGAACACCGCCAGCACCGGCACGGCCGCGACCAGGCTGACCACCGTCCAGGCCGGCCAGCCCTGCTCGCGGCCGGCCAGCAGCGGCAGCAGCACCAGCCCGAGGCCGAGCGTGAGCAGGGCGGCGCCGGGCAGGTCGAGGCGGGTGTCGCCGGTACCGCGGGACTCCGGGATCAGCGTCCGGCCGGCCATCAGCGCGGCCACCCCGACCGGGAGCTGGACCAGGAACGCGCCGCGCCAGCCCAGCCCGAACAGGTCCAGCCGGAGCAGCAGCCCGCCACCGGCCTGGCCGGCGATCGTGCCCATGCCGGCCGCCGCGCCGAAGTACGCGAACGCCCTCGGCCGCTCCGCCACCGGGAACATCGCCTGGATCAGCGCCAGCACCTGCGGCACCATCAGCGCCGCGCCGAGGCCCTGGACCAGCCGCGCCGCCAGCAGCGCGCCGGTCGACGGGGCCGCGCCGCACAGCCCGGCCGCCACCGTGAACACCACCATCCCGGCCAGGAAAACCCGCCGCCGGCCCAGCAGGTCACCGAGCCGGCCGCCGGTGATCAGGCCGATCGCGTAGCTGAAGCTGTACCCGGCCACCACCCCTTCCAGGCCACCGCCGCCGGCGCGCAGGTCACGCTGGATGCTCGGGGCGGCCACGTTGGTCACGAACAGGTCGAACAGCGCGAGGAAGCTCGCCGACAGCACCACCGGCAGCGCCCACCACCGGCGCGGGTCGTTCTGAGTCATGCCTCCCAGCGAATCGCCCGCCCACCCCGTGATCCACGTCGTATCCCCACACGCCCGGGTGGCCGCGCCTAAGGGCCGAGCGGGGCGGCGGCGCGCAGGAGCGGGACCAGGGCGCGGAGGGCGGCGTGGCGGGAGCCGGTACGCCACACCGCGGCCACCGTCATCGCGAGCGGCGCGCCCTCGATCGGCCGCCACACCGTGGCCGGCGGGTCGGCGCCGCGGACCGAGCTGAGGGAGAACGCCTCCGGCCGCAGCCGCAGCCCGGTACGCCGCTGGTCGAACCGGACCGTGCTGTCGCTCACCACCACGTCAGCGCCGAGCCGGCGCAGCGTGCCGAGCGCGTCGTCGTACAGGCCGGGCGCCAGGTCCCGGGGGTACCACAGCAGCTCCCGCCCGGTCAGGTCGGCCGGCCGCACCACCTCCAGGGCGGCGAGCGGGTGCGTGCCGGCGACCAGCACCCCCAGCTCGTCGGTGACCAGCGCCAGCCGGGCGGCGCCGGCCGGCAGCGCCGCCGGCTCGCGTACCAGCGCCAGGTCCAGCTCGCCGGCCTCCAGCATCCGGAGCTGGTCGCTGGTGGAGCCGCTCACCGGCACCGCGCGGTACCCGGGCGCGGCCTCGGCGAGCAGCGCCTCCAGCCGTTCCGGCAGCCAGTCCGGGATGCCGCGCAGCAGCCCCAGCCGGAACGTGCCGGCCGCCAGCCCCGCCGCCCGCCGGGCCGCGGCCAGCGCCCCGTCCGCCGCCTCCAGCACGCCGCGGCCCGCGTCCCGCAGCGCCTCCCCGGCCGGTGTCAGCCGCACGCCCCTGCTGTGCCGTACCAGCAGCGGCGCCCCGACCTCCCGCTCCAGCGCCCTGACCTGCTGGCTGAGCGTGGGCGTGGTCAGGTGCAGCCGTTCCGCCGCCCGCCCGAAATGCCCCTCGTCGGCCACCGCGACGAAGTACCGGAGATGCCGCAGTTCCATCTACGCCTCGAGCGACCCGGCGACCGTCACGCCGGCTCGCGGACGCGGAGCTCCCGGCTGACCTTGTGCTCGGCGACGAAGGTGAGGAAGGGGATGGTGCCGGCCAGCAGCACGAAGATCGTCTTCTTCCACGGCCAGCCGACCCGCCGGGCCAGGTCGTACCCGCAGAACAGGTACACGATGTACAGGAAGCCGTGCACCGGGCCCATCACCGCGGACACCGCGCCCTGGTGCGCGAAGTGGTTCAGCGGCACCCCGATCAGCACCAGGATCAGCAGGCACACGCCGACCACGTAGGCGATGACCCGGTACCGCGTCAGTGCTGCGTTCACGTCTTGTCGTCCTCGGCGTTCAGGCGGGCGAGGTACCGGTTGTACGCCGCCAGCTCCTCGTCTTCCTCATCATCGGCGGGCAGCGGGGTGATGGTACGGCGTCGGGTGGCCACGATCCGCTCCGGCTCGGGCACGTCACCGCGCCCCCGGCGGACCTCCTGCCACATCGTCCGTACCCACACGAAGATCACGAACAGGGCGAACACCGGCCACTCGAACATGTACCCGAGGCTGCGGGCGTTGCCCTCCTCCGCACGGTTCCACTGCCACCACCCCAACCCCAGGAACGCCAGCACGATCACGACCGCTCCGGCGTGAACGGCCAGCCATCGAGGAGTGAGCAGGCGGCGCACCCACCGAGCCTACCGCCCAAACTTCGACCCCCCGTAGAGCCCCAACCCCGATCAAGCCACCTCGTCCCCGTACAGATCCCGCCACAACCGCCGCAAAAACTTCTCATCACTCCCGTCGTCGAAGGACGCGGCTTGGAACAGCGCTCCGTCAGGCAGCCGGGATGGATCTCCCAGTGCCTCACGGAGCTGCTCCTTGAACCGGACCATTTCCTCCACCGGTTCCGGGTCGCGCGCCAAGTCGATGAGGTCTTCGTACGCGGTGTCGTAAGACTCCGGATGGCAGTGCACCTCGACCACCCTGAGCAGCGTGGCGAACGGCGCATCGGGGTTGTTCCGCCAGAACCACCGGTCAGTCACGAGTCCTCCTCGGTCGGTGGCGGGTCCACGTACATGGTGAAGACTTCATACCGGGCCTTCGCCCGGTCCGGCGCGAAGACGAACCGCACGGTCGTGTTCTGGAAGTTGTCGATCGGCACCGCGATCGGCGCGGGCGCGTCGGGCTCCCTTCCTTGGCGGTAGGCGTCCACCCACGCCGTTCGGCAGTCGGTCGTGGCCTTGATGTCCCCGCCGACGAGCCGCAGCTGGTACCCCGAGCAGTATCGGGCCCCATCCGCACCGAGCAACTCGCCGATCGGGATCGCCACCGGCGAAGGCGGGGAGCCTTTCCGCAAGGGCTGATCGAGGACCGCGCGGACATCGGGATGTTCCATGCCGCGGGCGAAGGCGGTGGCGAAGGCCTCGGGGTCGCCGATCTTCGTGGCGACCTCGGCGCACTGGTGATCCTTGCCGGGTTTGTACGCGTCCTCGCCGGCGAGGCGTTTGGTGAGGTCGAGTTGGGCGGGGTCTTCGAGGTATTGGACGCGGCGTTGCAGGAGGGAGTCGGACGGGTAGCCCTCGTGGCGTTCGAGTGCGTGGCCGTGGCCCTGGTCGAGGGTGGCGAAGAGGCGCTGGACGGCGGTGTCGTGGCCGCGTACGGGTGCCAGCCAGGGGCGGTCGGCGGCGTGGGTCTCGATGTACCGGACCGCGTCGGTCGGGGTGAGGTCGGGGAGGTTGGCGCGGCGGGGGTCGAAGCGGTCGAGTACCTCGCGGGCGGTGGGCTCGCCCTCGGCGAGCGGTTTGTCGAGGTGGGCGGCGTACGGCTCGCGGCCGGCGGCGGTGTCGGTCCGCTTCGCCGCGATCAGCCGGTCGAGCCATTCGGTGGAGGTGGAGGCGTCCGTACCGGCGGTGGCCTCGGCGGCCGGCTGGTCGGAGGTCGGGTGCTTGAGCTCGCTCACCGGCGCCCCCGTGTCGTCCCCGAACGTGACTGGTCCTACCGATTGTGGCGGAGATGGTGTGCCGGCGGGAGGGGTGGGCGGTGGGGGTCAGACGGGGGCGAGGCGCTGGCGGCGTTCGCCTTCGTCGAACCAGTGGGCCGCTTCGGGTTCCTTGCCGAGGCGGTGGAGGGTGCGGGCGAGGTTGAAGCAGGCGTTCGCGCTTTCGCCGTCGGTGACGGCGAGGCGTAGCCAGTGCTCGGCCTCGGCCAGCTCGCCGCGCTGTTCGAGCAGGTACCCGAGGTTGTCGGCGCCGGTGAGGTCGCCGCCCTCGGCGGCGACCCGGAACCACTGCTCCGCGCCGACCACGTCGCCCTGGTCGTAGTGCAGGAAGCCCAGGTGGACGGCGCTGTCGGCCTTGCCGGCCTGGGCGGCGACGCCGAACCAGCGCGCCGCCTCCTCCAGCTGCCCGCGGTCCTGGACCAGCAGGGCCAGGTTGTGCGCGCCGACCGGGTGGCCGGTCTCGGCGGCGCGCCGGTACCAGTGCTCGGCGGCGGCCAGGTCGCCGCGCTGCTTGGCGATCACTCCGAGGTTCACCGCCGCGCCCGGCTTGCCACCTTCGGCGGCGCGCTGGTACCACCGCTCGGCTCCGGCCCGGTCGCCGATCCGGTCGAGCAGCCGGCCGGTGTGGTACGCGGAGTCGACGTCGCCCTGCTCGGCCGCCCGCGCCATCGCTTCCGCCGCGCCGTCCAGGTCGCCGCGGTCCTCGCGGAGCCGGCCGAGGTTGTACGCGCCCATCGGGTGGCCGGCCACGTCGGCCCAGCCGTACCAGGTCTCGGCGTCCTCCAGCAGCCCGCGCTGCTCCAGCAGCAGGCCCATCTGCACCCCCGCGGCCCCGCTGCCGGCGGTGGCGGCGCGGTGCAGCCACTGCTGGGCCTCGGCGACCTGCCCGGCGTCGGCGAGCGCGGCGGCCAGCTCGACGGCCGCGTCGGCGTCCCCGCCCGTCGCCGCCTGTTCGAGCTGCGCAAGCTGCCCTGGGTCCATGGCGTCCCTCTCGCTGGTCGCGGCGATCATACGAGGATGTCCCCCTCGCCGTGGACCGGAAAACCGAGTCCCATCTCCCCGGACGTGCTTGTTGCCGAGCTGGCCGACAGGATTGTCTGCTTTCCGACTGATGCCTGGACGCGGGTCGCGGTGGACGGCGCTCCGGCGGCGCACCCGGAGGATCTCGCCGCCGCGCTCGTGGACCCGCTCCGGGTGCGCGGCCGGCCGGTGCTGGCGGTGTCGGCCGGTGACTTCCTGCGCCCGGCGTCGCTGCGGTTCGAGCGCGGCCGGGAGGATCCCGACGAGCTGTACGAGAGCTGGCTGGACACCGGCGCGCTGGCCAGGGAGGTGCTGGACCCGCTCGGCCCTGGCGGCTCCGGCCGGGTGCTGCCCAGCCTGTGGGACGCGGCGCGGGACCGGGCGACCAGGGCGGACTACGTCACGCTGCCGCCGGGCGGTGTGCTGTTGCTGAGCGGGGCGCTGCTGCTGGGCCGCGGGCTGGCCGTCGACCTCGCGGTGCACCTGCGGCTGTCACCAGCGGCGTTGCGTCGCCGGGGCGAGGCGGAGTGGGCGCTGCCGGCGTACGCGCGGTACGAGCGGGAGGTGGCGCCGGCGCGGGCCGCGGCGGTGGTGGTCCAGGCCGACGACCCGGACCACCCCGCCGTGATCTGGAACGACGGTCAGCAGTTGTAGGACGGGTGCGGGGACTTGCCGGTGAGGCCCTGGTAGGTGCCGACGGCCTGGTACCAGCCGCAGCCGTAGACGTCGTCCCAGACGACGGTGCCGCTGGGCCAGGCGGGGCCCTCGGACACGGTGGTCCACGGGCCGTTCTGCGACTGCGAGATCTGGAGCTGGACGTCGACGGGTCCGGTGCCGGGACAGTTCGAGCCCTCGACGGACGTGCCCGCGGTGAGCTGCTCGGCGTCGTAGCTGACCACGCTGACGAAGACGGTGCAGTCGGTGGCGGCCGTGCCGGCCTGCGCGGCGGTGGATACCGACAGGGCGCCGGCCAGGCCCAGGGTGGCGAGCCCGGCGGCGGCAACAATTCTCAAAGGTGTACGCATGGTTGGAAAACTACGCACCAAGCAGCAGCAAGGTCAATTAGCTCCAACGCGGAAACTGTCCCGGAAAATGGGTCAGCGTCGCCCACGGGGGAAGGCGACGCTGACAGATGAGCAGCGTGCCGTCGGAAACCGATTGCGGTCAAGAGCCTTCCGGGTAAATCTTCGGCCGCGTCTCGGTAAGCGGAACGTCAGGGCGCCGCCGGCGACCCCAACGGACCCAGCACCGCGTCGAGCAGGCCCGGGTACCGGCTGTCGAGCTCGTCCCGGCACAGGCTCATCCACCGCGCCCTGCCCTCCGGCCGGGTCCGGCTGATGCCCGCCTCGCGCAGGACGCGCCAGTGGTGCGAGAGCGTCGACTTCGCCACCCGCAGGTCCGCCGGCAGGCACCGCTCCTCGCCGTGGGTGGCCATCCGCCGCACCAGCTCGAGCCGTACCGGGTCGCCGAGCGCGCGCAGTACCGTGGCGAGCGTCGCCAGCTCCCGATCGTCAGAATCCGGGTGTGGTACGGGCCGCACCGTCCGTCTCCTTCTGTCCGCGGGTCCCGCTCACATTGTGCCGGGATCGGCGCGCCGGCAGGGTCGCGTACGCGTCATAGTGGACAACCCGGCCAGACCCGGACAATCATGTAACCATCAAACCTCAGACGGCGGTGACAGGGCAAGGCGTACGGTCACCGTCAGCCCCGGCGGGGCGGACAGCTCGACCGTGCCGCCGTGCGCCCTGACGATCTCGGCGACGATCGGCAGCCCCAGGCCGGTGCCGCCGCCGTCCCGGTCCCGCGCGTCGTCCAGCCTGGTGAACCGGTCGAACACCCGATCCCGGTCGGCGGCCGGGATGCCCGGTCCGTCGTCGGCCACCGCCAGCACCGCCCGGGAGGCTTCGGCACGCGCCGTGACGGTCACGGCGGACGCGGCGTGCCGGAGCGCGTTGTCGACCAGGTTGGTGACCACCCGCTCCAGATCGCCGGGCACGCCCTCGACCTCGACCGGCCCGCCGCCCGCCACCACCGCGATCGGCACCCGCGGCTCCGGGTACCGGTCCG
The DNA here is from genome assembly GCA_045806985.1 of Mycobacteriales bacterium. Classification (GTDB taxonomy): domain Bacteria; phylum Actinomycetota; class Actinomycetes; order Mycobacteriales; family JBJMIH01; genus JBJMIH01. The sequence goes on from JBJMIH010000029.1 coordinate 16,472, forward strand.
CCACCTCGCGCGCCAGCTCGCCGAGGTCGAGCGGCACCCGCGGCGGCCGGCGCGCGTCGTCCAGCCTGGCCAGCAGCAACAGGTCGTCGGTGAGCCGGGACAGCCGCAGCGTCTCGGCCAGCACGGCGTTCGCCGTCTCCGGCCAGTCCTGGGTGTCCGGGTGGTGCAGCGCCACCTCCAGTTGGGTGCGCATGCTGGTCAGCGGGCTGCGCAGCTCGTGCGCGGCGTCCGCGGTGAACGCCCGCTGCCGGGCGGTGGCCGCCGCCAGCCGGTCCAGCATGTCGTTGAGCGTGACCGCCAGCCGCCCCACCTCGTCCAGGGCGTCCGGCACCGGCAGCCGGCCGGCCTTCCCGCGCCGGATGTTCTCCTCGGCGCCCTCGCGCAGCGCGGTCACCGGCCGCAGCGCGTACCCCACGATCAGCCAGGTCGCCCCCGCCAGCAGGAACAGCAGCAGCGGCGTGCCCACCGCCAGTGCCACCACCACCGTGTGCACGCTGCGGATCATCTCGCTGACCGGCACCGCGACCAGCACGGTCATCCGCCCGTGCGCGTTGTCGGCGTTCGCGCCGGCGACCCGGACCGGGCCCTCCAGCCCCACGTCCGGGCCGTCCCGGAACAGCACCGAGCCCATCCGGGCCCGGCCCAGCCGGGACGGGTCCACCAGCGGCATCAGCCGGTCGGTGCCGGCCGACGCGGCCCGCACGCGGCCGCTGCCGTCCACCACCTGCACCAGCGTGCCCCGGCCGCCGGGCAGCGGGTCGGGCAGGTGCCCGGCCCTGACCAGCGCGGCCACGTCGTCGGCCTGCTGGTGCGCGGACTGGTCCACGGCCTGCACCAGCGACCGTTCCAGCACGCCGACCAGCAGCACCGCCCCGGCCGCCAGGGCCAGCGCGAGCGCCAGCGTGGACACCGCGGTCAGCCGTACCCGCAGGCTCCACCGCCGCCACCAACCCCGGCGGGGACGGTCAGCCGCCATCGCCGGCCAGCCGGTACCCGGCGCCGCGCACGGTCCGCAGCGACCGCCGGCCGAACGGCACATCGATCTTGCGGCGCAGGTACCCGACGTACACCTCGACCACGTTCAGGTCGCCGGCGTAGTTCGGGTCCCACACGTGCTCGAGGATCTCCGCCTTGGACACCACCTCGTCGCGGTGCCGCATCAGGTACTCCAGCAGCGCGAACTCCCGCGGCGTCAGCGACACCGGCGCGCCGGCCCGGTGCACGGTCCGCCGCGCCGGGTCGAGCACCAGGTCACCGGCGTGCAGCTCGGCCGGCCGGGGCGGCGCGCCCCGCCGCAGCAGCGCCCGCAGCCTGGCCACCAGCACCACGTACGAGAACGGCTTGGTCAGGTAGTCGTCCGCGCCCAGGTCCAGCCCGTCGGCCTGGTCGTACTCGCCGTCCTTGGCGGACAGCATGAGGATCGGCACCCAGTTGTCCTCGGCGCGCAGCTGCTGGCAGATCCGGTACCCGGACAGCTTCGGCAGCATCACGTCCAGCACGACCACGTCGTACCCGCCCTGCCTGGCCAGGTGCAGCCCGTCCTCGCCGTTGTGGGCGAGCTCGACCGCGAAGCCCTCGGCGGACAGCCCGCGGCGGATCGCCGCCGCCAGCGGCCGCTCGTCCTCCACGACCAGTACGCGCAACCTGAAGATCTCCTCAGCTTCCCTCAGCGGGGGCTCAGCGCCCCCGGCGCAGACTTGACGTATGGCTACTCTCTCGCGTTCCCGTCGCTGGGCGGTACCCGCCGGAGTGCTGGCGGTGGTGACCGGCGGCGTGCTGGCCGGCCACGCCATCGGCGCCGCCGCCAACCCGGGCCTGCCGCACCGCAGCGCCCAGCAGCTGGTGGCCGACGTCGCCACCGCCAACCCGCCCGGGGTGTCCGGGACGATCGTGGAGACCGCCTCGCTGGGCCTGCCGTCGCTGCCCGCCGCCACGGCCGACACCTCGCTGACCTCGCTGCTGTCCGGCTCGCACACGAGCAGGCTGTGGTACGCCGACCCGCAGCACGTCCGGTTCGCGATCCAGGCCGACCTGGCCGAGACCGACCTGATCCGCAACGGCAAGGACCTGTGGACCTGGACGAGCAGCAGCAACTCGGTGGACCACCGCACGCTCACCGAGCACCCCGACCAGAAGGCGGCGACCAGCCAGGAGACGCCGCTCACCCCGGACCAGGCGGCGAAGCAGCTGCTCGCCAAGCTCGGCCCGACCACCAGGGTCAGCACCGACGGCACCGCGTCGGTCGCCGGGCGGGCCTCCTACGAGCTGGTGCTCGACCCGCGGGACAGCCACTCGCTGGTCGGCACCGTGCGGATCGCCGTGGACGCGAAGACGCACGTGCCGCTGCGGGTGCGGGTGTACGCGCGCGGCTCCGGCACGCCGGCCGGCGAGATCGGCTTCACCTCGGTGAGCTTCAGCAAGCCGGCGGCCAGCCAGTTCAAGTTCAAGGCCCCGCCGGGCTCGACCGTGACCCAGGCCGGTCAGGCGCCCGGCGACGTGCCCGGCCACCGCGGTGACCTGGACCTGGTGGGCCCGTCGCAGACCGTCGGCACCGGGTGGACCGCGGTCATGGTCACCCGCGACCGGCACCTGGCCTGGATGGTCCGCGAGCAGACCGCCGAGGGCCACAACCACGGCGGCGACAGCATGATGGGCGCGCTCGTCCAGTCTGCGACGCCGGTGTCCGGTGCCTGGGGTTCCGGTCGGCTGCTGCGGACCAAGCTGCTGAGCGTGCTGCTCACCGACGACGGCCGGCTGTTCGCCGGCGCGGTGACCCCGGACGTGCTGTACCAGGCGGCGGGGTCGCACAAGTGACAGATCTGGCCATCCATACGGAGGGTCTGACGAAGCGGTTCCCCGGCGGGCAGGTGGCGGTCGACAACCTCGACCTCGCGGTCCCCGCCGGGTCCGTCTTCGGCTTCCTCGGCCCGAACGGCTCGGGCAAGACCACCACGATCCGGATGCTGC